>JAVKIA010000052.1 GCA_031459715.1 Armatimonadota bacterium
GCCTGATCCGCGCCCGCCTGGGCCGGGACGCCACCCTGGCCAGCCTGGTGGCCGGCTTCGGCGGCAGCCTGGTGAAGACCGACGTGGAGTCGAAGCTGCAGGGCCCCGCCCCCCAGTCGGAGATGCTGGGCCTGTACTTCGCCAGTGACCGGCAGCACTTCGACTACCACACCCTGCAGGAGCACCTGGCGGCGCACACCTTAAGCGACCTGCTCTACAAGGGCGCGGTCAAGGACCGGGGGCGGACGGTCTTTGCCGGATTGATCCGCGTCCACCCCGGAGCGCAGAAGACCAACGCCTTCCAGTCCAACCGCAACCTCCTGCTGAACGCCGGGGCCAGGTCCGACAGCATCCCCAAGCTGGAGATCATGGCCAACGACCTGCGCTGCACCCACGGCTCGGCCACCAGCCGGCTGAACGACGAGCAACTCTTCTACCTCATGAGCCGGGGGCTACGACGGCAGCAGGCGGTGCAGATGGTCGTGGACGGCTTCTTCGCCGAGGTGCTGGACCGGATTCCCCTGGAGCGGCTGCGGCAGCAGGTGCAAGAGGAGATTGCGGGCAAGATCGCGGAGTCATCCCAGAGATGAGCGGGTTCGTCAAGGTGGCCACGGTGGATCAGATCCCGCCCGGGCAGGGGCGGCGGGTGGAGGTGGAGGGGCGGCAGATCGCCCTCTTCAACGTGGGAGGGCGCTTCTACGCGGTGGACGACACCTGCACCCACGAGGAGGCCTCGCTGGCCGCCGGCGCCCTCTCCGGGGAAATCGTGGCCTGTCCCAAGCACGGGTCGCGCTTCCACCTGCCCACCGGGCGGGTGCTCTCGCTGCCGGCGGTGCGCCCCGTGGACACCTACGAGGTGAAGGTGGAGGGTGCCGACGTCCTGGTGCTCCCCCAGCCGCGCAAGGGCGTGGGTATGCCGCACAGGGTCTGGTAGCGGCGCCGCGCGCCGGGAGGTAGGGGCATGATCCCCGAACGGGTGCGGGAAGACTGCGCCCTCCTGCAGCAGCGGGTGCACGGCAAACCCCTGGTCTACCTGGACAGCGCCGCCACCTCGCAGAAACCGCGGGTGGTCCTGGAGGCGCTGGCCCGTTACTACAGCGAGTACAACGCCAACGTGCACCGGGGCATCTACGCCATGGCCGAGCTGGCCACGCAGCGCTACGAGGAGGCCCGCGCCCGCGTCGCCCGCTTCATCAACGCCCCCCGCCCCGAGGAGGTGGTCTTCACCCGCGGCACCACCGAGGCTATCAACCTGGTGGCCTACACCTGGGGCCGGGCCACCCTCCGCCCCGGCGACGAGATCCTGCTCACGGAGATGGAGCACCACAGCAACATGGTCCCCTGGCAGCTCCTGGCCGCAGAGAAGGGGGTGCGCCTGCGCTTCGTACCGTTCGACCACCACGGCCAACTGGTGATGGAGGAGTTCGATCGCCTCCTCACCGAGCACACGCGGCTGGTAGCGGTGACGCACCAGTCGAACGTGCTGGGCACGATTAACCCGGTCGGGGAAATTGCGCGGCGCGCCCACGGCGTGGGCGCGCTGGTGCTTGTGGACGGGGCGCAGAGTGTGCCCCACATGCCGGTGGACGTGCAGGCGCTGGGCTGCGACTTCCTGGCCTTCTCCGCCCATAAGATGTGCGGCCCCACCGGCGCGGGGGCGCTGTGGGCGCGCTACGAGCTGCTGCAGGCCATGCCCCCCTTCCACGGCGGCGGGGAGATGATCATGCTGGTCACCCTGGAGGGTGCCACCTATAAGGACCCCCCGCACAAGTTCGAGGCCGGCACCCCCAACATCGCCGACTGCATCGTCTGGGCCACGGCCATCGACTACCTGGAAGGCTTCGGTATGGCGGCCATCCGGGAGCACGAGCGTCAGTTGCTGCGCTACGCCCTGGGGCAGCTGCGGGAGGTGCCGGGGGTGCGGGTCTTGGGTCCCGAGGACGTGGAGCAGCGCGGAAGCGCCATCGCCTTCGACCTGCCGGGGGTGCACCCGCACGACGTGGCCCAGGTCCTGGACCAGGAGGGGATCGCCGTGCGCGCCGGGCACCACTGCGCCCAGCCGCTGCACCGCCGCCTGGGCCTGGCCGCGTCTACACGGGCCAGCCTTTACCTGTACAATACCCCGGGGGACATCGACGCCCTGACGCGCGGCCTGGAGACCGTGCGCCGGCTCTTTACGCCACGCACCGCGGCGCGAGACCGCTAGGTCCTGCTCGGTCTGGCCCGCGGCCGGAAGGAGACCGAGACGTGGGCCTGGACGACCTGTACCGCGAGATCATCCTCGACCACTACGCCCACCCGCGCAACCGCGGCCGCCTGGCCACTGCCGACATCACCGTGGAGGGAGCCAACCCGCTGTGCGGGGACGAGCTGGCCCTCTACGTACGCCTGGAGGGCGGGTCGATCGCGGAGGTGCGCTTCGAGGGGCGGGGCTGCTCCATCAGTCAGGCCTCCGCCTCCATGCTGACCGAGCAGGTGCGGGGCAAGACACTGGCCCAGGCGCGGGAGCTGGTGGCCGCCTTCAAGGCCATGATGCGTGGCGAGGCCTCCCCCTTTGACGACACTGACCTGGCGGCGCTGCAGGGGGTGCGCAAGTTCCCCGTGCGGGTGAAGTGTGCCACGCTGGCCTGGGTGGCCCTGGACCAGGGAATCGAGGAGTTCCAGCGGGGCAAGGCGGCGTCGCGGGCCACCACCGAGGTGCCGGAGTAGCATGGCCGCCTGGGTCGAACGGGCGCGGGACCTGGCCCGGCAGTTCCGCGCCGACGCCATCCGCATGACCGCCGCCGCCGGCTCGGGACACCCCACCTCCGCCCTCTCCGCCGCCGAGCTGATGGCCGTACTCCTGCTGCGCCACCTGCGGTACGACTTCGCCAACCGGGACCACCCCAACAACGACCGGCTGATCTTCTCCAAGGGGCACGCCACCCCGCTGCTCTACCCCCTGCTCGCCGCCGCGGGAGCCATCCCGCCGCAGGAGCTGCTCACCTACCGCAGGTGGGGCAGCCGCCTGGAAGGGCATCCCACCCCGGTCCTCCCCTGGGTGGAGGTGGCCACCGGGTCGCTGGGGCAGGGGCTGGCTATCGGCGTGGGGATGGCCCTAGCCGGCAAGTACCTGGACAAGCTCCCCTACCGGGTCTGGGTACTGCACGGCGACAGTGAGATGGCGGAGGGCGCGGTGTGGGAGGCTTTTGAGCACGCCGCCTACTACCGCCTGGATAACCTCATCGCCATCCTGGACGTGAACCGTCTGGGGCAGCGCGGCGAGACCATGGTCGGCTGGAACACCGCGGTCTATGCCGCCCGCGCCCGGGCCTTCGGCTGGCGCGCCATCGAGGTGGACGGGCACGATGTGGAGGCGGTGGACCGCGCCTACACCCAGGCGGTGGAAGGGGCGGGCAGCGGGCAGCCGGTGGTGGTCATCGCCCGCACGGTGAAAGGCAAAGGGGTCTCCTTCGTCGAGGACCGAAACGGCTGGCACGGCAAGGCCCTCTCCAGGGAAGAGGCGGCGCGGGCCCTGGAGGAGCTGGGTGAGGTGGAGCGCCTGCAGGTGGCCGTGACCGCTCCGGAGGACCTGCGTCCGGCCCTGCGACCGGATCCCCGCCCGCTGGAGCTGCCCCGCTACCAGGTGGGCGGTAGCGTGGCCACGCGGGAGGCTTACGGCGATGCCCTTCGGGCCCTGGGGGACGCGCGGCCGGACGTGGTGGCGCTGGACGGGGAGGTGAACAACTCCACCTACGCCGAGCGATTCGCCCGGGCGCACCCGGAGCGCTACTTTGAGATGTTCATCGCCGAGCAGCAGATGGTGGCTGCCGCGGTGGGGCTGCAGTCGCGGGGCTGGACGCCCTTTGTCTCCACCTTCGCCGCCTTCCTGACCCGGGCCTACGACTTCATCCGCATGGCCGCCATCTCCCGGGCCAACCTCAAGCTGTGCGGCTCCCACGCCGGGGTGAGCATCGGCGAGGACGGGCCTTCGCAGATGGGACTGGAGGATCTGGCGATGATGCGTGCCGTGCATGGGTCCACCGTACTGTACCCCTGCGACGCCAACCAGACCGCGGCCCTGGTGGCGGAGATGGCCGACCGCCCGGGGATCGTCTACCTGCGGACCACGCGGATGAAGACGCCGGTGATCTACCCGCCCGCAGAGCGATTCCCCGTCGGGGGCAGCCGCGTGTTGCGCTCCTCTGACAGCGATCAGGTCACCCTGGTGGGAGCGGGCGTCACCACCCACGAGGCCCTGCGGGCCGCCGACCTGCTGGCCCAACGCGGCATCCGGGCCCGGGTGGTGGACTGCTACTCGGTCAAGCCCATCGACGCCGCCACCCTGCGCCAGGCGGCGCGCAGCAGCGGCGGCCGCGTGGTGGTGGCGGAGGATCACTGGCCGGAGGGCGGTCTGGGTGACGCCGTCGTGGAGGTGCTCACCGACCCGGAGGTCACCCGCGACGGGTTCGTCCCGCAGGTGGTCCGCCTGGGCGTCCGGGCCATGCCCGGCTCGGGTACCCCGGCGGAGCAACTGGCCGCAGCCGGCATCGATGCTGCCCACATCGCCGCCGCTGCGGCTGCCCTGGTCGAAAGCCCGATAGCCAATACACTCCCCGCCTGATACCCGACCTCCCCCCATCCGGCTATCGTGCCCTTAAGGGCGCACCGAGCGCGCTGAGGGTGGGATGGGGACGTGGAGGTGGGAGTGCACGGGTTTGCTGAGCCGGAGAAGACGGGCGCGGTAGGGTTGGGCAGGTGAGCCGGAAGAAACGCCGGGGCAAGGCGCACCGGGCAAGCCGTCGTGACCGCCGCAGCGACCGCCCCCTGCCGCGGATCCGCGTGCTGGTGGTCCCCGCCCTCGTGCTTGTGCTGGCCGCCGGCGGATACCTGCTCTTTCGCTGGCTCGGTCCGGGCGCCTCCTCGGCCGGAGCCCCTGCATCGGGCGTCACGTCTCCCGTTGCGGGTCCCCGAGTCTCCGCGCCCGAGGGAGCTCCCGCTGCCGGTCCTGCAGTGCCTGCATCCGGTGGCGCGCTCCCGGCCCCGCCATCCGGCGTTCCGTCGCTCAGGGTGACCCCAAGCGTCTACAACCTGGGCCAGGTGAGCCAGGCGGCCGGGAGGGTGACCGTGCGCCTGGCGGTGTCCAACACCGGCACCGCCGACCTGGTGATCACGGAGATGGAGACCTCCTGCGGCTGCACCCGCGCCGCGCTGGTAGTGGACGGCCGGAGTGGACCGTGGTTCGGGATGCGCGGGCACGGGACATGGCCGGCGGGGTGGTCGGCGCGCCTGCGTCCCGGCCAGCAGGCCGCCCTGCTCGTCGAGTACGACCCAAACGCCCACGGCATCTACCGCGGCCCCATCGACCGCGCCGTTCTCATCCACTCCAACGACCCCCGCCAGCCGCACGCGGAAGTGCGTCTGACGGGCGCGCAGGTGCCGTAGGGGCGAAATTCGGATGCTGCGCTGGAGGGGATGGTGACCGGGCGCCGGGTCGTCGCGGTCCTGGCCGCGGTCGTCCTGCTCGCCGGCGTCCTTTTGGTGGTGGCCCGGCGCGGCCCGTCAGAGCCGGCGGTAGCGCTCGACCCCGTCGCGGTAGACTTCGGGGAAGTCTCCGCGCCGGCCAGCCGAGCGGTTCTGGTGCGCAATGTCGGGCGGGCCCCGCTGCAGATTCTCTCTGCAAGCACCTCCTGCGGCTGCACCAGGGCCGTCGTCGAGCGGTCCACCATCCCTCCGCGCGGAGCGGCTCGACTGGTGGTCACCTTCGACCCGGTGGCCCACGGTCCGCAGGCAGGACCGGCCCGTCACGCCGTCTACCTGCGCACCAATGATCCGCGCGCCCCGGAGGTGGAGCTGGAGGTGCGCGCCGTGGTGGTGAAGGCGCCGCGCGTGGTGGCCTACTACAACGCCTCCTGCCACGACTGCCTCCCCTACCTGGAGCAGGAGCTGGAGCCGTTGCTGCGCAGCCTGGGCGCGGGCGAGATCGAGCGGCGCGACTACATCCAGCAGCGGGCATACCGCCGGGAGCTGGTGGAGCGCAGCACCTCTCTGGGCATTCCTCCGCAGATGCAGGGACACATGACCGTCTTTGTCGGGGAGCGGATCGTCCTGCAGGGGCACGTGCCCGCCGCGGTCATCCGCGACCTGCTGGCCCCGCGGCACGCCGGCCGGTACCGCCTCATCGTGGTGCTGCAGGACAGGATGGCCTCCCACGGGGATCCGCCCACGCACTACACGGTGTGGGCCCCCGGCGGAGCCATGGCCACCTACCCGCTCCACGAACCGATTGCCACCTACCTGTCGACGCTGCCTGCGGCAAGATCCTCCGCCGGGGCCCCGGCTGCGGCGGAGCACCGCGGCGCCCCGGCCACCCTCCCCGCCGCCTTCCTCACCATGGTGCTGGGTGCCGGGCTGCTGGACGGCATCAACCCCTGCGCCTTCGCCGTGCTGCTGCTGTTCGTCGGCTTCCTCTTCACCCTGCAGCGCGGCCGCTCCGACCTGCTGGCCCACGGCTTCACCTATATCGCCGCCGTATACCTGACCTACCTGGCCATCGGCCTGGGGCTACTGAAGGTCTTCTCCCTGGGGGCGCCGCACCTGGTGGCCCGCATCGGAGCCGGGCTGATGGTCGTCCTGGGGCTGCTCAACATCAAGGACGCATTCTGGTACGGGGTGGGCCCCAGCCTGACCACGCTCTCCATTGGTGGGGCCGCCCGCGACCGCTGGATGCGCCGGGCCACATTCCCGGCCACCGCAGTGGTCGGGTTCCTGGTGGGTGTCTGCGAGTTCCCCTGCACGGGCGGCATTTACGTAGGCATCCTGGGGCTGCTGGCGGCGCGGACCACCTTCTGGCCCGGCCTGGGCTACCTGCTCCTGTACAACGTGATGTTCGTCCTGCCCCTGGTGGCTCTGCTTCTGGTCCTGGGCAACCGCCGGGTGGTGGGGCAGTACATGCGCTGGATGGGCACCCACCGCCGGGTACTGCGGCTGGTCCAGGGGCTGGTGATGCTCGCCCTGGCCGCGGCCATCCTGCGCTGGTTCGTGTAGTGCCTCTAAGCGCCGCGCCGTCGCGGGTCTATCTTTCCACGTCGTCGCGAGAGGCCGGGATTCTTGGCCAGGGCGCGCTCGATGCGGCGAAATGCCTCCCGCACCGCCTGGCGGGCCCGCGCCCGTTCCTTGCGGTCCACCAGGCGCCCGATCACTCGCCGCGTCTCCTCCATCACCCCGGCCATCACCCGGCGGAAGGCGAGGTATTCGCCGCTGTCCCGAACGAAGCCCGAGCGGTCAGCGGTGACCGGCAGGAAGTCCGCGTGCACCTCGCCCCGGATGCGCGCGGCGTCCCGGCCCCAGCCTTCCGCCCCGAAGAGGTCGCGCCGCACCGTCACCTGCCGCACCTTCAGCTCGACCCCTGCGTCGGCCGCCGACGCCAGGTGCGCGGGGACCACGACGATCTGTGCGTGACGACGGTGAAGCGCTAGCAGGCGGAGAGGGTGGCGAACTTGCCGATGCCGAACTGCCCGATGCGCGGGCGGCCGAAGCGCGGGGAGCGGGGTGGAGGCGCTTGTCCGCTGTGCCCACGGTGAAGTACTCGCGCAGCCCCTCCAGGTCCATGCCCAGGCCGTTGTCTGCCACCTGCACCTCGTCGTCGGTGATGGTCACCCGCACCTCGGTGGCGTTGGCGTCGTAGGCGTTGTTAACCAGCTCGCGGATGAGCTCGATGCTCTCGGCGTAGAGGCCTCCCCGATGGTGACCAGATGGCTCTTGTCCACGCGGACGGGAAGGCTATCCAGGCTCATCGCGGGCAGAACTCGCGGTGCGGGCCGGCACATCCTGGGGAGGAGGCGGAAAGGCACCTGAAGCCGGAAGGTAGAAAGGAGGTGGATAGAAACGCCACAATGAGGGGGTTTCGGCGTCTGAGGCGCTGTGGCGGACAGGTCCTATGACCCTGCGGCACGCACAGGCACTGGAGGCGCTGTGGTGGAAATGCAACACGATCTGCTCGATCAGGACCCAAGACTTGCCGAAGTTGTCCGGCGACTGGTTGAGGCCTACCGGCCTGAGCGGATCTACCTGTTCGGATCGTTCGCCCGCGGGGAGGCCGGGCCTGACAGCGACTACGACCTCCTTGTTATCGTGTCCGACGACGCGCCGCAGGAACGCAAGGACAGCAAACTGGCCTACCGAGTACTCTGGGGGACAGGGACGGCGGCCGACGTGATTGTCTGGGAACGGTCCCGTTTTGAGCGCCGTGCCCGCGTGGTCTGCTCGCTACCCGCCACCGTGCTGCGCGAAGGGAAGCTGCTCCATGCCGCATGACCCGGAGCTGGTGGCAGAGACGCGGGGGTGGCTGGTCCGGGCCCGCGCCGACCTCGCCGTCCACCCGCCCCTGACCGGAGACGTGGTATTCCACGCGCAACAGGCCGCGGAGAAGGCGATGAAAGGATTTCTTACCTGGCACAGCCGGTTGTTCCGGAAAACGCACAACCTCACCGAGCCAGGCGAGCTCTGCGCGCGACTGGATCCGACCCTGGAGCCGCTGCTTCGCCGCGCGTCCGGGCTGACCGACTATGCGTGGAAGTTCCGCTATCCGGGCGAGCCGGACGAGCCGCCGCGTGAGGAGGCCGAAGAGGCCCTGGCCCTGGCCGGAGAGGTCTACGAGCAGCTTCTCGTGCGGCTGCCGCGAGAAGTCGCACCTTGAGCAACGGCTGAACGTCCCCAAGTGCCAGGAGTCTCTGAGCCCTGACGCCCTGGGATAACATGCCGGGACGCCGAGATCCTCCTCTTCCTCGCCCGCGTGGTTTGGCCTGCTTCGGTTCGCGGATATAGGGTTCGACTGTGTCAGGGCCAGAAGACGCGCAGCAGAATTGGGACCAGGATCGCGGCCACGATGCCAAACATCACGGTATTGAGGCGGGCGCCGAGGCCGTCCACGCGTCGGTTGGTGTGCGCGATGGCTCCCCGGAGTTCGGAGGCGAACATGTCGATCTTCGCGTCGAGCCGTGCGTATCCCGTGTCCATCCTCTCCTGGAGCCGTGCGTATCCCGTGTCCGTTTTCTCCTCGAGCCGTGCGAAGCGCGTGTCCATCTGCGTCTGGAGCCGCGCGTAGCCCGTGGTCATCTGCTCCTCGAGCCGTGCGAAGCCCGCGTCCATCTTCCTGTCGAGCCGAGCGTCCGCCTCCCGGAGCTCGGACCCCTGCATGTCGATTTTCGCGTCCAGGCGGGCGAACCCGGAGTCTACCTTGCCTTCCAGGACGGCCAGGCGGCCCTCAATCGTCCCCAGGCGCTTGTCGATCTGCTCGTATGCGCCTTCGAGCCTGGCCAGCCTGACGTCCGTGGTCTCGGTCCCCATGGCCGGTCCTCCTTCGACTCTACCAGGATTGCGGATCGGCCGGAACGGGAGGGTTTTCAAGGGCCTTCAGGGCTTTCAGGGGCGATGCCGGGACGGCTCCCTTGAGTCTGGCGGCGCGATCGAACCCCGGAGGGCTCCGCCTTGCCGGTAGCGAGGGATAGACCTGGCGTTCCGGCACCTGATGACCGGTGTCCCGGCACCTGGTGACCATGTGTCCCGGTGCCCGCCGCCCGGGGCGCTTCAAGGCCGAAGTTCAGCACCGGTGGTCTGCAAGAAATCTATCGCGGGCGGGGAATACAAAGAGGTGACGTGACCGTGCCGGTTGTCCTCTGGATCGTCCTGGGGTTCCTCGTCGCGGGGGCCCTGGGCTGGCTCCTGGCGTGGGCCCTCCTGCGCGCCCGCCCGCCCCGGGAGGAGACCGCGGCCCTGAGCGACCTGCGCGCCCAGATTGAGGTTATGGCCCAGAGCCAGACGACAGTCCAGCAGGCGCTGACCACCGTCCAGGGCACGCTGGGCGACCTGCAGGCGAGGCTGGTGGAGACCGGCGCCGGCATCAAGGATCACCTGAGCCGCGACCTGCAGGAGGCCCGCCGTGACCTCCAGGAGACCCGCCGCGTCATCGACGAGGTCCGCACCGTTCAGGCCGCCCGCCGGCAGATGGAGGACGAACTCCGACAGGCCGTCGGCCGTATCGAG
This sequence comes from Armatimonadota bacterium, assembly GCA_031459715.1. Lineage (NCBI taxonomy): Bacteria > Bacillati > Candidatus Sysuimicrobiota > Candidatus Sysuimicrobiia > Candidatus Sysuimicrobiales > Candidatus Humicultoraceae > Candidatus Humicultor > Candidatus Humicultor tengchongensis. The sequence continues at coordinate 10,024 of JAVKIA010000052.1, forward strand.
GCCGTCATGGCCGGCCGGGAGCGCCGGGGCCAAGCGGGCGAGCAGATGCTCGCCGCGGCGCTGCGCCAGCTGCCCGCCTCGATGGTGGAGCAGGGTTTCAAGGTGAACGGCAAGACCGTGGAGTTCGCCCTGGTCCTCCCTGGCGGTCGCCGCCTGCCCATCGACTCCAAGTGGACCGCGGGAGACCTGCTGCAGCGGCTGGCGGCGGCCCATTCCGGACCCGAGGCCGATGCCCTGGCCGACGAGATCGAGCGCTGCGTTGGCCGCCGCGCCCGCGAGGTGGCCCAGTACATCAGCCCGCCCGCCACACTACCCTGGGCGGTTGCCGCTGTCCCCGACCCTGCCTACGCCGTCTGCCGGAAGGCCCACCTTGAAGCCTTCCGCGCCGGGGTCATTGTCCTTCCCTACAGCCTGACTCTGCCCTACCTGCTGACCCTGTACCAGATGCAGCTTCAGTACGCCGGCTCCGTGGACGCAGAGCGCCTGGGCACTGCCCTTACCCAGATGGAGCGCCACCTGGAGGCCCTGGACCGCACCCTGGAGAACAGCGTGGCCAGGGCCATCACGATGCTGGAGAACGCCTACGGGGACCTGAAGCGCGGCACCGGCGACCTGCGAGGGACACTCGCCGGGTTGCGCCAGGCCGCGCAGGAGGCTCGGGAGGAAAGGCCGGTATAAGGACGGTCAGATCGCCGTGCTGAAGCTCGAGGAGTTGCGACCTCACGCTGTCGTGCGGGGCATAGTGCCCGACGCCACCGTCGCCGTCGTGGGCGTTCAGTGGTATGGCTCCGACGCTCTGGAGCTGACATACAAGGACCCGGCCGGCCGGGTGGGCAACGTTCTTCTCTACCGGGACGACGAGCCGCGGCTCGAACTCGTCGAGCAGGGGCGCCCGTGGAGTTTCGATGGTGAGGGAACCCTGTTCCGGCTTGTCTCAGAAGCCCACCGCATCCGTCTCGCCTACCTCTTCGATCCCCTCCTCGCCATCCACACCTCGCTGCTCGAGCCCCTGCCACACCAGATCACGGGTGTCTACGACGCCATGCTCCCGCGCCAGCCTCTGCGCTTCCTGCTGGCCGACGACCCCGGAGCAGGCAAGACGATCATGGCGGGATTGCTCGTCAAAGAGCTTCTCGTCAGAGGCGACGTCCAACGGTGCCTGGTGGTGTGTCCCGGGAGCCTCGT
>JAVKIA010000053.1 GCA_031459715.1 Armatimonadota bacterium
AATGATCCCCACCTGCGGTCGCAGCGAGTACAGGGTCTGCTCCAGCTTCTTCAGATCCTCGCCGCGGATGCGGTAGGGCCGCCGGAACCCCAGGTAGCGCCCGATCATCCCCATGTTGGGCAGGTACCAGTCGAACAGGACGATCTTCCCCTTGTATTTGGGGTTCCACATGATCTTGATCGACCGGGTCTCCTCCGCCTTGACGAACTTAGAGTTGTAGACGATCCCGTAGAAGCCGAAGCGACTGACAACGCTGTATAGCGTCCCTTTCACGTAGTTCTGGTCGAACTTCTGCCAGCGGGTGAAGAAGTTCTTCACTTCGGGATACTCAGCCGCGTTCAGCGGGAGCAGCAGGTCGCTGCTCACCAGCTTGGCGATCCAGGGCGTGTCGGGTGTGGCGATGTCCCACTCCCCGGGTCGTGCCGCACTGAGGATGGCAAACATCTGGTCGGAGCTGGGGTAGATCTTGGAGTTCACCTTGACACCGTAGCGCTGCTCGAAGGGCTTGATGATCTGCTCCTCCTCGTAGCCCGGCATCACCAGTATGTTCAGCGTCCCCCCAATGCGTTGCTGCGCCTGCGCGCCGGACCCGGCCAGCACAACAGCCACCAGGACGGCGGCCACGCCGAAGACTCCGAAACGTGTCGACAGGTTCCTCACTGCACCCCCTCCCCTCCTCGCCTGATACTGGCGCACCGCGGAACGGGGTTCCGCGGCAGCCTATCAACAGTACCACCCGCTCAACCGTGCGGATGACGGCGCGTCATCTGTCTCCCATCCTGCCCACCCCCTTCACCTAGGGCCTCCGCGCCGCCCGGGCGCGCCACGGCGGCGGACGCGCCCATCAGGCGGCTGGCCGCCGTCGCCGCAGCCCGGACGTGGCGCTGCATCTGGGCCAGGCGTGGCAGGACCCGTGCGCTCGGCCCGGAGATGCCCACGGCCGCGACGACCCGGCCGGCGGCATCCCACACCGGGCCGGCCACGCAGGCCACCCCCAGCTCGTGCTCTTCCCGGTCCACTGCGCACCCGGCGGCGCGCACTGTGGCCAGGGCCCGCCGCAGCGCCGTGGCTGTGGTCATGGTGTACGGGGTGAACCGGCGCAGGCGCAGCCGCCGCAGCAGCCCCTCAGGATCGGGCGCATAGGCCAACAACACCTTCCCCACCGCGGTGCAGTGTAGCGGTACGCGCTGCCCAATCTGCGTGAACAGCTTGGCGATGTTCACGCCGACGATGTGATCGATGTAGACCGCCTCGGTCTCGTGGAGGATGACCAGGTTGGCCGTCTCCCGCGAGTGCGCCGCCAGGGTGGCCAGCACGGGGCGCAGCCGGTCCCGCAGGTCTGCCGCGGCCAGGAAGGCGCTTCCCACGCGGAAGGCCTGGATGCCCACGCGGTAGCGACCGCCTGCGCTCTCCTGCTCCACGAAGCCGCGATCACGCAGCGTAGCCAGCAGGCGATAGGTGGTGCTGGCATGCAGGCCGACAAGCTGGCTGACCTCCAGCAGGCTCAGGGGCTGCCGGTGGTCGGCCACCACCTGCAGAATGCGCAGGGCGCGGTCGGCCGACTGGATCGGTCCGCTCATCCCCCCACCCCCTTCCCGCTTCCAGGGACAGCGGGGACGCGCGCGCTGCGCGACCGGGCGACGGCCAGACGCGGCAGTAGCAGGTCTGCCAGCGCTCCGGCGGGCCGCTCCTCCAGCTGGTAGAGCACTCGGACCACCGGGCGGGCGATGGGCAGGACGCGGCGCAGGTCCACCGGGGTGGCACAGACCACGACATCGCAGGGGACGGCGTCGATGGTCGCGGCCAGATCCGCCAGTTGCTCCTTGCCGTAGCCCATGGCCGGCAGCACCGGCCCCAGGTGCGCGTAGCGGGCGTAGACCTCGGCGATGGAGCGCACCGCCCAGGGACGGGGGTCGACAAGGGTCGCTCCGTGCTCGCGGGCCGCCAGTGTCCCCGCTCCGTAGCCCATCTCCCCATGCGTCAGCGTGGGGCCGTCCTCGATGACCAACGCCCGTCTCCCACGCAGCTGCTCCGCGTCGTCCACCTCAATGGTCAGCGCACCCTCCACCACCGCGGCCGTGGGGTTGAGGGCGGCGACGGAATCACGCACCGCCTGCACGGCCGCGGCGGAGGCGGTGTTCACCTTACTGATAAGCACCACGTCGGCCATGCGCAGGTTGGCCTCACCCGGGTGGTAGCGCTGCTCGTGCCCCGGGCGGTGCGGGTCCACGACAACGATGTGGACGTCCGGCCGGATGAAGGGGAGGTCGTTGTTACCGCCTTCCCAGACGATCACATCCGCTTCCTGCTCGGCTGCCCGCAGGATGCACTGGTAGTCCACCCCGGCGTAGACGGTGGTGCCCTGGGCCAGGTGGAGCTCGTATTCCTCCCGCTCCTCCAGCGTGCAGCGGTAGCGGTCGAGGTCCTCCCAGGAGGCGAAGCGCTGGCACACCTGGGCGCGCAGGTCCCCGTAAGGCATGGGGTGTCGCAGGACGACGACACGCCACCCGGCGCCGCGGAGGATGCGTACCACGTGCCGCGTGGTAGGGCTCTTCCCGGCTCCGGTGCGCACGGCGCCGACAGAAACCACCGGTCGGGCTGCCGGCAGGGCGGTGCGCCGCGGGCCGAGAAGGATGAAGTCGGCTCCCGCCGCCAGCGCGGTGGAGGCCAGGTGCATGACATGCTCGTGGCTGACGTCGCTGTAGGCAAAAACCACCGTATCGACCTCCCGGCGGCGGAGCAGCGCTGCAAGCTCCCCTTCCGGGAGGATGGGGATGCCCTGCGGGTAAAGGCCGCCTGCCAGCTCGGGCGGGTAGCGGCGGCCGGCGATGTTGGGAATCTGGGTGGCCGTGAACGCCACCACCTCATACTCGGGACGGTCGCGGTAGCAGACGTTGAAGTTGTGGAAGTCGCGCCCCGCGGCACCCAGGATGACCACGCGCGTCCTCACGGCGCATCCGCCCCCGGATGCTGCAGATCGCCCACGGCCTCGGCGAGGATGCCCAACCCGGTGGCCAGCTCCTCCGCGCTCGCGGTCAACGGTGGGATGAAGCGGATGACGTGTCCAGCGTAGCCGGCCGGGTAGAGGATCAGCCCGCGGCGGAGGCAACCCTCCAGGACCGTCCGCACCGCCGTCCCCGAGGGCCGCCCGCCCTGCTGCGGATCGACGAGCTCGATCCCAATCATCAGTCCCCTGCCCCGCACCTCCCCGACGTGCGGCGACTGCTGCGCCAGGCCCGGAAGCGCCTTCCACGCCTCGGCGGCGCGCTGCCGGGCGTTCTCCAGGACCCCTTCCTCCCGGAAGACCTCTAGCGTGGCCACGGCCGCGGCGCAGGCCACGGGATTACCGCCGAAGGTGGTGCCGTGGGCACCGGCGGGCCAGCGGGCCATGAGCTCCGGACGGGCGGCCACGGCACTCAGTGGCAGACCCGAGGCGATGGACTTGGAGAGCACCATAATGTCGGGGTCGACGCCGAAGGTCTGCGCCGCGAACATTTCCCCCGTGCGCCCGAAGCCTGTCTGGATCTCATCGAAGACAAGCAGGATGCCATGTCGGGTGCACAGCTCCCGCAGCCGCGGCAGAAAGTCCGGCGGAGGAACAACGTACCCGCCCTCGCCCAGGATGGGCTCCACGATCACCGCGGCGACCTCCTCGGGGGCCACCACGTGGGTGAACAACCGCTCCAGGCTGACCCACGGCTCGTCGCAGCATCCCTGCGCCGGGCGGCGCGGGCAGCGGAAGCAGTAGGGATAGGGGACGTGGTAGACGGAGGGAAGGAATGGCTCGTAGTGGCGGCGGTACTTGACCGACGACGTGGTCACCGACGCCGCGCCGTAGGAGCGTCCGTGAAATCCGCCGATGAACGCCACGATGGCCGGCCGGCCGCTGGTGTAGCGCGCCAGCTTCAGGGCACCCTCCACAGCCTCGGTCCCTCCGTTGCTCCAGAAGAACGCGGTCAGCCCGCCGGGCATGACCTCTCCCAGCGCCTCGCAGAGCCGGAGGACGGAATCGTACAGGTATACGCCCAGGGGGCCGTGGATCAGCGCCTCCAGCTGCGCCCTGGCCGCCGCCACCACCCGCGGGTGGCCGTGACCGAGGTTGCAGGCGGCCATCCCCGAGACGAAGTCGAGGAAACGGCGGCCGTCGGGCGTGTAGACGTAGCTGCCGGCGGCGCGCACCACGGGCAGGCAAGGCCAGTCCTCAGCCAGGCTGGGGGCGAGCCACTGACGAACGTGCAGGAGGCGCTCCGCGAAATCGGCCATGCAAGGGTTGATTACATATTATGCAATCTATTTGCACAATGTCAAACCTAAGAACCCGAGGCTGCGGGGAAACCGCCGTGAAGGATAGACCGAGAACAGACCCGCCGGCGGGCGACCGACTCATCCAGTCCGCGTTGCGACGGCAGTCAGCCCACTCAGCCGGTGTGCGTTGCGCCGGCAGCCCCCTGCATGGCCCGCCGCACCAGCTCCCGGGCGCCGGGGTGGGCGGCCAGGAGCGGAGCGCACAGCCGCAGCAGGGCTTCCACCGCCTGCGCGATCAGCACACCCTCGCCGTTTGCCACCGCGTGCCCCGTCCAGCGCGCGTGCTTAAGCAGGACTGACTCCGGCGGCGCGTAGATCAGGTCCAGGACCACCGCCTCCGGCCGCAGGCGCATGGTTCGGCGCAGCGAGACCTCCAGGTTGCGGACGATGCCCGGCCAGGCCCGCTCCCACCAGGCGGCGGGAGGGACGGCCGGTGCGGCCAGACTGAGGCCGGGCGCGCCGGGGGTGGTGGGTGGGGACGGGAGCAGCGGCGGGTCGGCGGGCCCAAGAGGCGAGAACGGCTCCAGCCAGGTCACCCCTGCGGCGGTGGTGAGGGGACCGGACATCCCCACGCTGGTGGCGTTGACCACGGCGCCAACCTCGGGGAGCACCTCCTCCAGCTCCTCAGGAGGCACGACGCGGACCTCTGCCCCGGATCGCCGGATAACAGACGCCGTCTCCTCCGCGCGCTCCGGGTTGCGGTTGGACAGGACGATGCCCCTCCCGGGCATCCCCCTGGCTATCGCCACGCCTGCGGCCCGCCCCGCCCCACCTGCGCCCAGGAGGAGCACCGGGCGCACCCGGTCGCCCGCAGGCGCGCTCCCCTCCAGCCGCCGCAGCACCTCCAGTGCTGCCGGACCGTCCGTGTTCGCCCCGAGGAGCTGTCCCTTTGGCGTGCGCACCACCACGTTCACGGCGCCCACCGCCTCCGCATCAGCATCGACACCGTCCAGGAAGGGTATCACCTGTTCCTTGTAGGGGACGGTGACGCTGAAGCCCAGCAGAGTGGGAGCGGCCCGGCAGGCGGAGAGGAACGCCTCCAGCTGCTGTGGCGCCACGTCGAAGGCGGCGTACACCGCGGGCAGGCCCAGCGCCTGGAAGGCGGCGTTCCACAGAAGGGGGCTGCGCGAATACAGCGAGGGATGGCTGCCCAGCACACCCGCCGCCCAGGCCGCATGCACCGCAGGCAGGGCGTTGTGGACGTGCGGCCGCAGCGGCGCGAAGGGGTCGACGTGGCTCCGGTCGCCGGGGTGCGGGCCGCTACCGTGGCGGCCGCCACCCGGGCTACCGCCGTGAGAGGCGTCCCCCGGGCCGCTGCCCTGACTGCCCCGGTTCACGGCTGCTGCTCCTGGGGGATGGTCAACCGCAGCGGCCCCTCGGCCACCACCCGCCCCGTCCCATAGTCCACGGTGACACGCTGCGCCCAGAGCGTCCGGCCCTGCTGTGTCAGGCGCACCTGCCCGGTGAGCACGGCCTGCTGCGCCGGGAGCAGGAGGGACACCCGGTCCGCCGTCGCATCCATGTCGTCCACCCGGAGCCGCACGCTCCCCCAGACGGTGACCTCGCGGCGCAGGAGGCGAGCTTCCAGGCGGTCCCCCTCGGCAACGCCGCGCCTCGCCTCCACCCGCACTGCTCCGGCCATGGTCAGCAGGTCGCCCTCCAGGCGGTAGAGGAGCCGAGCCCCCTGCGCTTGCAGGTCCGTTCCAGCCCACAGCCGCACATCTCCCTCCGCCCATATCTCGGTGAGGCGGGCCGCGGCGTACCGCGCGCTGATCCGCCGACCGCGCAGTACCCCCTGTGAGGTTCGCACCGTCCCCGGGGTGAGGAGGATGGTGCGGCGGTGGAGGTCCACCTCAGCGCGGGCGCCCTCGGCGGCGGTGGTTCCGTCAGAGATCTGCACCCGGCCGGTGGCCACAATTACCCCGGCGGGCTCCACGATGAGCTCGTCAGCGGTGATGGTGATGGCATCCGTCCCAGTCGAAGGAGCTGCAGCCGGAGCGGCGTCGGTTGTTCTTATAGCGCTGGAGGTGAGAGTGGCCCGGGCTGTGCTGGTGGCGCCCGATAAGGCGGTGACGACCGTGGTGCCAACCTCCGAGGAAACCGTGGCGCCCACTGCGGGCACGGGCCCAATTGCTATCGGCAGGAGCGCCGTCAGCAGCCCCACCCGCAGGCCGCGGCGCACCGGCCGGCCTACTCCCGGTCGATCTGCGCCCGCTGCAGCCGCCCGCTGTAGTCGATGTAGACGGCCTTCCACTCGCTGAAGACGTCGAGGACCTGCTCGCCGCCCTCCCGATGGCCGTTGCCCGTGTTCTTCGTCCCGCCAAAGGGCAGGTGCACCTCGGCGCCAATCGTCCCGTGGTTCACGTAGACGATGCCGGTCTCGATGTCGTCAATGGCTTCCATGGCCGCGTTGATGTCCCGGGTGAAGATGGAGGCGGAGAGCCCGTACTGAGTGCCGTTGAGGATGGTCACCGCCTCCTCCAGCGAGGCCGTCTCGATCAGGTCGGTGACCGGCCCGAAGATCTCCTCCTGCTCGATGCGCATCCCCGGCCGCACCTGGTCGAAGATGGTCGGTGCGTAGAAGAAGCCGCGGGCCAGCTCCCCGTCGGTGACGCGCCCACCGCCGGTCAGCAGGCGCGCCCCTTCCGCCTTGCCGATCTCCACGTACTGGTGGACGCGCTGCAGCTGGGCCTCGCTGACCACCGGGCCGACTTCGGTCTCCGGCTGCAGCCCGTCGCCCAGGCGGAGGCGCCGCGCCCGCTCCACCAGCCGCTCCGTGAGCTCCGCCCGCACGTCGCGGTGCACGATGATCCGGCTGCAGGCGGTGCAGCGCTGCCCCGAGGTGCCAAAGGCGCTCCAGATCAACGCGTCAGTGGCCAGGCCCAGGTCGGCGTCGGGCAGGACGATGGCCGCGTTCTTCCCGCCCATCTCCAGGGAGACCCGCTTGCCCAGGTGGGCGCACTTCTCCGCCAGGGCCAGCCCGACCTCGGTGGAGCCGGTGAAGGAGATGAGGCGGACCTGGGGGTGCTGCACCAGGGCCTCCCCAGCCGCCCCGCCGGGGCCGGTGACGATGTTGAGCACACCCGGGGGCAGCCCGGCCTCCTCGAAGAGCTGGACGAACTTCAGCCCCAGCAACGGTGTGTAGGACGCCGGCTTGAAGACCACCGTGTTGCCGCAGACCAGCGCAGGGAGGATCTTCCAGGAGGGGATGGCCATGGGGAAGTTCCAGGGTGTGATTACGCCCACCACGCCCAGGGGCGCGCGCACGCAGTAGGCGGCCTTGTGGGGCATCTCGCTGGGGGCGGTGTAGCCGTGCAGCCGCCGTCCTTCCCCGGCGATGAAGTAGGACATGTCGATGGCTTCCTGCACGTCGCCGCGGGCTTCCATAAGGACCTTGCCCATCTCCTGGGTCATCAGGCGGGCCAGCTCCTCCTTGCGCCGCAGGATCAGCTCGGCGACGCGGAAGAGGATCTCCGCGCGCCGCGGTGCCGGCACCCGCCGCCAGGAGGGGTAGGCGCGGGCGGCCGCCTGCACTGCATCCTCAACGTCCCCGGGGCCGGACTGGGGGACCAGTCCCAGCACCTGGCCGGTGGCCGGGTTGATGGTCTCCATCACCCGCCCCGACCTGGCCGGCACCCAGGCCCCGCCGATGTAGTTCTTGTAGGTGGCCACCTCAACCGCGCTCATGTCATCACCTCAAAGGCATCAGCCCACGCGCGCCGGCAACCGGTCCACCACCCGGGCGGCCACCTGGCGGAAGGCGCGCGCCGCAGGGCTGTCCGGGTGCGTGGTGACGATGGGCTCCCCGGCGTCGCTGCCTTCGCGGATGGCCGGGTCGAGGGGGATCTCGCCCAGCAGGGGTACACCCAGCAGCTCCGCCAGGCGCAGCCCGCCTCCCCGGCCGAAGATGTAGACCGGTGGAGCATCCGGCGCCGCCTGAAACCAGGACATGTTCTCGATGATGCCCAGCACCTCCATGTTCACCTTCTCCGCCATCCGCGCCGCCCGCCGGGCCACGTTCACCGCGGCCAATTGCGGTGTGGTCACCACCACCATGTGCGCCTGAGGCAGCGTCTGGGCCAGGGTGATGGGCACATCACCGGTGCCGGGAGGCAGGTCGATGAGCAGGTAGTCCAGGTCGTCTCCCCAGTGCACCTCGCCGATGAAGGTGGTGATGGTCTTGTGCAGGATGGGGCCACGCCAGATCACCGCCTCCCCCTCGTCGGGCAGGAGGAAGCCAATGGACATGACGCGGATGCCGTCCTTCTCCAGGGGGATGATCATCTGGTCGATCACGGTGGGCTGTCCTCCCAGCCCCAGCATCCGGGGGATGGAGAACCCGTAGACGTCGGCGTCGATGATCCCGATGCGGTGCCCGGCCTGGCGCATGGCCACAGCCAGGTTCACGGTGACCGTGGATTTCCCCACGCCTCCCTTGCCGCTGGCCACAACGATGACCCGGGTGGGGGATTCCGGGGTGAGGAAAGGGGAGCGTTCCTGCGGACCTGTGGCGCCGCCGCGCAGCTTGCCGATCAGGGCCTGCCGCTGCGCGTCGCTCATCACCCCCAGGGACACCTGCACCCCGCGCACCCCGGGCAGCCGCCGCAGGCGCTCCTCGATGGAGAGCTGGATGGCATCGCGCAGAGGGCAGCCTCCGATGGTGAGCAGAGCTTCCACCGAGACCACTCCGTCCCGGATGCGGACGTCCTTGACCATCTCCAGGTCCACGATGCTCCTGTGCAGCTCGGGGTCCTGGACCTCCCGCAGCGCCTGCAGGACCTGCTCCCGGCTCACCTGATCCATCTCGTCGGCCTCCCCCCGCCGCTACTCCTTCATACTAGCACACGGATCTCGCGACCCCCGGAAGCCTGAGTTGGCCTGCCGATACTTGGGGTATGATGCACTTGCCAGGAGGTTACGGCGCCAATGGAATCGGTGGAGGTCCGTCTTGCCCGGCTGGAGGGGAGCTACGAGCAAATCGACCGGCGCCTTGGCTCGATCGAAGCCCGGCTGGGCCGTGTCGAGGTGAAACTTGACGAGGTAACGAGTCGTCTGGGCGGCAAGATCGATGCGCTGGCAGCCCGTCTGGACGGGAAGATCGATGCGCTAAGCGGGCGGGTCCACGCCCTGCTCTACGGCATCGCGGTAGCCATCCTCGTACCGATTCTCCTTAGAGTGTTCTTTCCGTAGGCGCGCCTCCCGTCCCGCCCATCTCCCGGCGGGCCGCACACCCGGCGCACTCGCAGATCTCGTACCGCAGGTAGGGGAAGGTGTAGATCCCGGTGCTGTGCCCGTCCGTCCAGACAGGGCGGAGGGCGTACGCGCCCACCCGCTCCAGGCGCAGCGCCCGGATGTTCTCCGGAATAGAGGCGGGGTCAAGGTCGCGGCGGATGTTCCACTCGCCTTTGCACGCTGCACAGGGGCAGTTCAGCCGCAGGGCGCGCCAGCCGTAGACGGAGTGGTGCCCGTCCGACCAGACGATGCGCAAGGTGGGCTCGACAACGCTGCCCACCTCGGTGGGCGTGACCATCTTCGGGCTCACCGCGTATGCTCAGCCTCCCGGCATCGGAGGGGCACCGCTCTCACCCTGAGACGAGGCCGGTGGAGATTCCAGAGGACGCCGGCGGTGCCGACGCCGGCGGCGCCGCCCCGGTCGACGCCGTGCCTCTACGGCCGCAATCTCCCCCGGAGGCGGAGAGGACGAAGGTGGCGGCGCAGGACCAGTCAGCACCGCCTCTGCGGTTCCGCCTTGCTCCGCCGAGGCTTCACCTGCGGCCGCTTCCTCCGGGGCGGCAGCAGCCTCCGGGCCGGCGGCAGCAAGCGCCGGCCTGGCGGGGACAGACCGCCTGGCCGGCGCCAGCCTGGGCAGGTCCCGCTCGGCAGCGTCCCTCACCCTGTTCAGCAGGCGCTCCACGGCGGCGCTCAAGGCCATCTGCACCGCCTGGTCACTGAGCATGGGGATTCCCGCCTCCACCTCCACCCGTGCGGTCAGGCGGGCTCCCGACCCCTCTGGCTCGACGACGTACTCCCCGCGCAGGGCCTTGAACGTCCCCCGGAGCTGGCGGAACTCCACCCGCCCCGGCGGACGCAGGCTCAGCCGCTGCACCGACTCCACCGGCAGCCCGCCGAAGTAGCCGCGGAACTCCGCCACCACCTGGCCGCCACTGCGCTCCAGGACATCCGCCACCAGCCAGATGTCGGCGAAGCGCGGCAGGCCCTCCACCCGGGTGAGCAACTGATAGACACGCTGCTGCGGGGCGCGGATGCTACGCTGTCGCTCCACACGGATGGGTCTGGTCACAGGCGGAGGGGACTGCTCACGGATGCACGGGCCAGCTCACAGGCAGACGGGGCCGGTCACGGATGCAAGAACCGGGTCACGGGCCCAGGGGCGCTGGCGCCTCGCGGCGCAGGATCTGCACCAGGTGCAGCACCCGGTCGTAGCGCCCGAACGAGGGAATCAGGTAGAAGCCCTGCACCCGCGGACGGACGGTCGTCACCAGCTCCTCGGCCAGGCGCAGCCCCAGCTCGCGGGCGTTCCGGGAAGCCTGGCGGAAGGCGTCCCGCAGGGC
>JAVKIA010000054.1 GCA_031459715.1 Armatimonadota bacterium
GCTGGGGCGGAGCCGCTCCTGCGCCAGAGCCTGGCCATCGCCCGGCAGCTGGCCGACGATGCCGGGCAGGCGCACACCCTGACCGAGCTCGCCCGCGCCGCTCTGGTGCAGAACAGGGTGGCTGAGGCGGAGGACCTGGCCAGGGAGGCCAGGCGGTTGGCCGCACAGGTTGACGACCCTGCGGAGGCGGCCCTGGCCGTGATGGTCCTGGCGGCGGCGGCACACCGGCGACAGCGGCTGGAGGAAGCTGCAGCCTGGTACCGCGAGGCCGCCGACGCCTTCTGGCGTCTGGAGATGTTCAGGGAAGCCGGGGACGCCCTGCGCGAGCTCGGCTTCGTCCACCTGGATGCAGGAAGGGAGGGAGAGGCCGCCCACGCCTTCGCCCGTGCCTTCACCGCGCAGAAGGCGCTGGCAGCCGCACAGCCATGAGGACGGCCATGCCCCGGACGTCCAGCACTCCGGAGACAATGCTCCGCGAGCTGGCCCGTCTCAGCGCGCAGGCCAGCCCGTCGCGGCAGCTGCCGCACCCCGGCGGACTGCTGCAGGAGGTCCTGGCGGAGGTCGACGTCGAGGGGACCACCTACCGCCTCTCCCGCCTCCGCCGGCGTCCGCGGACGGTGGACCTGACCCCGCGCGAGCTGGAGATCGCCCGCTTGGTGGCCAAGGGGCTGCCCACCAAAGCCATCGGGGCCATGCTGGGCATCAGCTCGTGGACCGTGCTCACCCACCTGCGACGCGTCTTCGCCCGGCTGGGCGTTCACAGCCGGACGGCCATGGTCAAGCGGCTCAGTGACGAGGGCCTGCTCTAGTAGATCACATTCAGCAGTAGGAAGACCACGATCCCCAGGGCCAGGCTCACCGACCACAGGAGCACCGCCCAGCGACCGACCCGGGGATGCGCTGTGCGGGCCACTTCCGCCGCCGATGTGCCCAGCCCCACCAGCAGGTTGTAGACGACCAGCGGCACGGAGAGGATCGACAGGAGGATGTGCACACCCAGGAGCGGGAGGTAGACATAGGCGCGGACGCCCGCCGGCCCGGGAAACGCCTTCGTTCCCCCCAGTGCCACCCGCGTGACGTAGAGGAGGAGGAAAAGGGAGATGCAGGCCGCGGCCGCCAGCATGGAACGGCGGTGCGCGGACAGGCGGCCGGCGCGGATGGCCCGCCACCCCCCAAGCAGCAGGAACAGCGCCGCGGCATTGGTCCCGGCGATGACAAAGGGCACCGCCCTCAGGGCAAAGGCCAGGGCAGGCGGCAGATGATCGGGTGGATTCCCTGAGAGGACGGCCGCCAGCACCGCATAGATGGCGAAGGTGACGAGGGCCGTGCGCGCAAGCGGCGAGCGCACAACGGGGCCTATGGGCGGAGGAGGAAGACGTTGAGAGCGTCCCGGGCCACCCCGGCGAAGAGCAGCACCACCAGCACGAGCGGCACCGCCACCACGAAGACCAGGTTCAACCGCTCGTAGCGCAGGTGCATAAAGTAGGCGGCGATGAGGCTGGCCTTGAGCAGCGCCAGGACCACCAGGAGGGTGACCAGCCACCCGCGGGGCACGCCGGCCAACACGACCCCGATCTCCAGCGCGGTAACCACCAGCAGCCAGAACCAGGTGAGCAGGTAGACCCGGTACCAGGCCCCGCCCTCTGCTCTCTCCTCCTCGGCCATGCCCGTCTCCTTTGCTGCGCCGCCTAGACCAGGTACAGCAGGGTAAAGATAAAGACCCAGACCAGGTCGACGAAGTGCCAGTACAGCCCGGCGATCTCGATGCTCTCCGCGGAGGCCCGCCCCCGCCTCGCCTGTACCGCCTTCACCAGCAGGTAGACCACCCCGCTGCTGACGTGACCCCCGTGAAACCCGGTGATGACAAAGAAGGTGGCGGAAAACATTGCGGGGAGGTCGGCCTGGTGGCCGACAAACCCGGTCAGCCGGGCCCCCTCCCCGATAAAGCCGGTCCACTCGAACGCCTGCATCCCCAGGAAGAGCAGGCCCCCCAGAATGGTCAGCCACAGGAAGCGGGCCGTCGTGCGCCAGGCTCCGCGTCGCGCCGCAGCCACGGCCACGGCCATGGTGGCGCTGCTGCAGATGAGGATAAAGGTCATCGGGCCCACCACGGCGGTGATGTTGAAGAAGTCGGCCTGCCGGGGCCAGGTGCCGGCCACGAGGCGCACGGCCCCGTAGCCGGTGAGCAGGGCGGCAAAGGTGAAGGCATCCGAGAGCAGGAAGAGCCACATCATCAGCTTCGCCCAGGAGACGGCGAAGGGCGACTCCCCGCCGCCCCACGCCGACGCGGCGCTTCCCTGCCGCCCGCTGACCCGCATCATCTCGCTCATTCCCCTCGCTCCTACGACCAGAGGATGAAGAATACGTAGAGCCAAAGGGCGGTGAGGAAATGCCAGTAGACGGCCACGTTGCCCAGCAGCGCCCCCGGATCCGCCCCTGCTGCGCCCGTGGCCTCCCCCACCGTCGCCTCCCGTATCCGCGTCGCATCCAGGGTGCCCGTGGCTTTCCCGGGCCCTGCTGCGAACATGAGCCCCGTGGTCCCTTCCGCCGGCCGCGCTCTCGCCAGGCGGCGCAGCGCATATCCCAGCCCTCCCAGGCCGCCCAGGAGATGGACCCCGTGGACGGCGGTGAGAAGGTAAAAGAAGGCGCTGTGCGGACCCGAGGCCAGAAAGACTCCCTCCGCCACCAGCTCCCGCCAGGCGGCCACCTGACCCAGCAGGAACGCAGCGCCAAGCAGCACGGTCAGGCCCAACCACGCGCGGGTTCCCCCCGCATCGCCGCAGCGCCAGTGCCGTCGCGCCCCCTCCAGGACAACACTGCTCGCCAGCAGCAGCCCGCTGTTCGCCCACAGCAGCGGCGGCAGTGCCACCGGCGTCCAGTCCGGAGCCGCCCTCCGCGCGGCGTAGGAGACGGTGAAGGCAATGAAGAGCATGCTCACCGCGGCGAGGAACACCCACACCCCAAGCCGGGCCGTGGCGGCCGACGGCGCCCCCTCCTGCCCCCATCCCCCGCCTCCCTCGCCGGGGGGCGGAGAGCCATTCCTCCCGCCGGGCCGCCTCTCCGCCGGGATCTCGACCGGTGCCAGCATCCGCTGTGCCACCATCCCCCTACCGCCTTCGCTCCCCGTCGCCGCCCAGAGCCCCCGGCTCCCGGCCCACAGGGACGGCCGCGGGCGCCGTCTGCGGGAGGAAGTCCTGGGCGGCGTTAGGCGGGCTGTATTCGTAGGCCCAACGCTGCACCACGGGCAGGGCCGGGCCCCAGTTGCCGTGCGGGGGCGGTGACGGCGCCGTCCACTCCAGCGTGGTCGCCCCCCAGGGGTTGCGCTCCGCCCGGGGGCCGCGGAACAGGGAGCGGAAAAAGTTGTACAGAAAGATGGACTGGGCCGCGAAGAGCACGAAGGCGGCCAGCGAGACAAACACGTTCAGGGGAGCCAGCCCCTGCAGGTGGGCATAGAGCTGCGGTGAGTAAATGCGGCGCATCATTCCCATGAAGCCGGCGTAGTGCATGGGGAAGAAGGTGGCGTAGATGCCGGCGAAGGTCAGCCAGAAGTGCCACCGCCCCAGGCGCTCGTCCAGCATCCGGCCGAACATCTTGGGGAACCAGTAGTAGGTCCCGGCGAAGGCGGCGAAGATGGCGGCGCTGGCCATGACGAAGTGGAAGTGCGCCACCACGAAGAAGGTGTCGTGGAAGTAGATGTCTACCGGCGGCTGGGCCAGGACGATGCCGGTGAGGCCTCCGGTGACGAAGAGGGAGAGGAAGCCCAGGGCGAAGAGCATGGCACTGGTGAAGCGGATCTTCCCCCGCCACAGCGTGGCCAGCCAGTTGAACGTCTTGATGGCCGAGGGGACGGCGATGACCAGCGTGGTGGTCATGAAGGCGGTGCCCAGCAGGGGGTGCATGCCGCTGGTGTACATGTGGTGCCCCCAGACCAGGAAGGAAAGAAAGGCGATAGCCACCATGGAGCCTACCATGAAGCGGTAACCGAAGATGGGCTTGCGCGCGTTGTTGGCCAGGATGTCGGAGACCATGCCCATGGGCGGGAGGATCAGCACGTATACCTCCGGGTGGCCCAGGAACCAGAAGAGGTGCTGCCAGAGCAGCGGGTCGCCCCCGGCATGGTCCACCGGCGTCGTCCCCACCAGCAGCCCGGCGGGGACAAAAAAGCTCGTGCCCCCCAGCCGGTCGAAGAGCAGCATGATGGCCGCCGCCAGGAGCACGGGGAAGGCCAGCAAGGAGAGGATGGCGGTGACGAAGAGCGCCCAGACGGTCAGCGGCAGACGGAGCATGGACATCCCGCGGGTGCGCAGCTGCAGGACCGTGGTGATGTAGTTCAGCGAGCCGAAGAGGAAAGCCACGATGAGGACAGCCAGGGCCACCAGCCACAGCGTCTGGCCCAGCCCCGATCCCGGTGCCGCCTGGGGCAGGGCCGACAGCGGGGGGTAGGCCGTCCATCCACCCCCGGCCGCGCCGCCGGAGACGAAGAACGAGGCCAGCAGAATGACGATGGCCGGTGGGTAGAGCCAGTAGGAGAGCATGTTCAGGAAGGGAAAGGCCATGTCCCGGGCGCCGATCATCAGCGGGATGAGAAAGTTGCCGAAGCCCCCGGTAAGCAGGGTGGTGAGTACGAAGAAGATCATGATGGTCCCGTGCATGGTCACCGCGGCCAGGTAGAACGCCTGGCTCATCTGACCCTCCGGCATCCCCCCGGGAAAGAGGCGCCCCAGCAGGGGCCACGACCGCCCCGGCCAGCCCAGCTGGAGGCGGATGAACAGGGCAAGAACTCCGCCGAGGACAGCCATGGCCATGGAGGTGAGGGCGTACTGGATCCCGATAACCTTGTGGTCCTGGCTGAAGATGTACCTGCGCCAGAAGCTCAGCTCACCCACGGTTCGGGCGTCCAGGTGCGGAAGCGCGTGCGCCATCCCTCTCCTCCTGTCCACCTGGCTGGCCGTAGGTCCCCCGGGCGGTCGGCCAGCTTACGGCCGGACCTGCGCGGCCAGCCAGGCGTCGAACTCCTCCTGCGTCTGGACCACGATCCTTCCCCGCATGATGTAATGCAGCGGCCCGCACAGCTCGGCGCAGGCGATCTCGTACGTCCCCGTGCGGCTGGGGGTGAACCAGGTTCTGGTCACCATTCCCGGAACGGCGTCCTGCTTGACGCGGAAGGCGGGGACGAAAAAGGAATGCACCACGTCCTTGGCCCGCAGGCGCACCTCCACCGGGCGGTTCACCACCAGGTGCAGCGCCGCTGACGTGCTGATGTCCAGCACCAGGTCGTCCTGCCCCGCCGGGTCGGCCGGGTCCAGGGCGAACGGGTTTTGCCGTGGGGAGAACAAGCGGGGGTCGATGCGACCAAAGCGGCCGTCGGGCCCCGGATAGCGGGCCTTCCAGCCGAACTGCTCGGCGCGCACCTCCACCACCAGGGCGCCCGGCGGCGGCGCGCTGTGGATGCGCGCCCACAGACCGGCGGCGGCCACCGTCAGCCCGGTCATGACCACAGCCGGGACGATGGTGTATGTCAGCTCCAGCGCCCGGTGCTCGTGCCAGTAGCTGGCCCGCTGACCCCGGTCGCGGTAGAGCCAGACGAAGAGGGCCAGCAGGCCCTGCACCAGCATGAAGGCGGCGCTGATGATGGCCAGGGTGACCAGGAACAGCCGGTCCACGGGCCGGCCCTGCAGCGAGGCCAGGGGAGGCAACCACCAGCGGTGGCGCGCTATCAGCGTGGCTACTACCGCGCCCGCCACCAGCAGCCCCAGGGCCATACCCAGAGCAGCCCCAGTCCGCCTGCTTTCCGCCTGATCCGACCTGACCATCGCCTCGGGGGCCTTCCGCACGAGTCAGCGCATATCGAGCAACATCCTAACCACCAACGCCCATCCCGTCTACTTCACCCCGACCTCGTCGTAGTGCACCGGGATGTGGATGGGGCGCCTCACGGGACCTTCCAGGAGGGCTGCCGTGAAATGGTGTGGATACTTCGCCTACGAGCTCTGGGTGTCCTCCCCGGGCAGGGAGACCTCCACGGGCGATGCCGCTTCCCCCATCCGGCCCAGCGCCACGGAACGCTGGTAGGCCGCCCACACCGCCTTGGAGAGCACGGTGCGCAGGCCGCCCTTCTCCAGCTGGTAGAGGGCGGCGGCGCTGGTGCCGCCGGGAGAGGTGACCATGTTCCGCAGCTCCGCCGGGTGCAGGCGCGACTGTTCGGCGAAGGTGGCCGCACCGCGGATGGTCTGCACCACCAGCTGGCGTGCATCGGCACGGGAGAAGCCCAGGTGCACCGCCGCGTCGATGAGCGCCTCCATCACCAGGAAGACGTAGGTGGGGCCCGTGCCGCTGACAGCAGTGGCCATGTCCAGGAAAACCTCCTCGGCCACGGGCAGTTCCCGCCCCAGGGCCCGGAGGATGGCCTGGGCCTGCGCACGCTGCTGCGGCGTCACCGCAGGCGTTGCCGTCCACACGCTCATCCCCTCTCCCACCTGCGCCGGGGTGTTGGGCATGCAGCGGACGATCGCCTGGTGCTCCAGTCCCTCCGCCAGGGTACGGATGCTGGCGCCGGCGACAATGGAGAGGACGAAGGCGCCCGCAGGGACGGCGCCGCGCATCTCCCGCAGCACACCGGAGAGCACCTGGGGCTTGACGCACAGGGCGACGATGTCCGCCCCGGCGGCGGCGGCCCGGTTGTCGGGCGTGGTGCGAATGCCAAAGAGCGCAGCGAGCTCGTCCAGCCGGGCCTGCCGGGGGTGGCTGGCGGTGATGGCCTGGGGCGCCACCATTCCCCGGGTGAGCAGCCCGCGGATCATGGCCTCGCCCATGACACCTGCGCCGATGAAGGCCAGTCGCAAATCGGCGAGCATTACCTACTCCTCACCCGGTTCATCCCCTACGACTCCCGCTGCAGTGATATGCGTGTGCCGCCGCGCACGCGCGCAAACACTCCCGGATCACCCTCGATCCGCCCCACGACGTTCACCGGGCTGGCTGCGCGGATCTCGTCGCCGCGGCTGGCCGGGGTGGGGCCGAAGAAGATGCAGAACGCCGCCCCCGGCGGCCAGTAGGCGATCTCGCCCGCCTGGACCACGTCGCGGGCATCCGGCTCCGCGGCGCAGCGCACCGGGATCTCAAAGTAGATCTCCTCCCCCCAGCGGTTGGCCGTGGCCTGCAGGGGCAGCGCCTCCCAGATGGCCTCCGCCGTGGGCGAGGCGCCCAGGGTGGCTGTAGCCTCCACCTGCCCGGCGCGGATGCGGATGCGGCGGGTGGCGGCAGTCGTTGTCGGCGGCCGCTGCATGTCGACCTCGCGCTCTCCCTGACGCGGGCTCCGGGATGGTGGCCCCAGGGGGATTCGAACCCCCGTTTCGGCCTTGAGAGGGCCGCGTCCTGGTCCCCTAGACGATGGGGCCTGACGGAGACGCCTGCTTATAATAGGCCGCCGCGGCGCATCCGGTCCAGCTCTTTCCGCTTCGCCCGGCCAGTGCAGCCCTTCTGGCACACGTGCACCACGGCGGGCACCGCGTCCAGTGTATCATGGACCCATGGCTGCACGAAGACTCCGTCCTCCGGGCCCACTACTGGTGGCCGGCGCGGGAGCACTGTGGGGAACCATCGGCGTCGCCGCCAAGTCCGCCTTCCGCTACGGCATCTCTCCGGCCGACGTGGCTCTGTGGCGGGCGGGCGGAGCGTTTGCCCTCCTCCTGGCCACAGCGCTGCTGGTCCGCCGCGACGCCTTGCGCATCGCCCCCGGCGACCTTCCGCTGTTCGCCCTGCATGGGGCGGTAGGCGTGGCCGCCTTCATGACCGTCTACCTGACGGCGATCCGCCTCTCCACAGTGGCGACGGCGGCGATGCTGCTGTACACCGCCCCGGCGTGGGTGGCGCTGCTGGCCCGGCTACTCTTCCACGAACCGCTGAGCCCTCGCAAGCTGGCCGCGGTGACCTGCACCGTCGCCGGCAGCGCGCTGGTGGTGCGCGCCTACGATCCGGCGGCCCTGAGGCTGAACCTGCCCGGGGTGCTGGCCGGACTTGCGTCGGGGTTGACCTACGCCCTCTACAGCATCTTCGGCAAGCACGCGCTGCGCCGCTATGCGCCGTTCACCACGGTCCTGTTCGCCCTGGGGTTCGGAGCGGCATTCCTCCTGCTGGCACTGCGCCGCTGGCCCGCTCTCCCCTCGCCCCAGGCCCTCCCCGGCGTGCTCTACCTGGTCGTGGTGCCCACGGTACTGGCCTACCTGCTGTACACCGCCGGACTGGGTTTGATGGAGGCGGGCCGGGCCAGCATCGTGGCCACGGTGGAGCCGGTGGTGGCCGCGCTGCTTGGGGTGGCGCTGCTGGGAGAGCTCTTCCACCAGTGGCAGTGGGTCGGCGGGGGTCTGATCCTGGCGGGCGTGGCCCTGAGCCAGTGGGAGTAGCGGCGGGTCCTAGCGGGTCCGCCGCAGCGCGGTGTGATGGGCCGCCGCCTCCAGATCATCGTCCAGGGGGACAAGCGGCACCTCCCCGTGGCGGCGGCGCAGGGCCAGAGCGATGAGGTGGTCGGCGAACCAGGGGTTCTTCGACAGCAGCGGTCCGTGCAGGTAGGTACCGAAGGCGTTTCGGTAGACCGCGCCCTCGGTGCCGTCCTCGCCGTTGTTGCCACCTCCTATCACCACCCGCCCCAGAGGGCGGACGCCTGGACCCAGCCGCGTACGTCCGCCGTGGTTCTCGAAGCCAACCAGGGTGGATGGCGTCCCCGCTCCGGGAGGTTCCCAGCGGACGACGGTGTTGCCGATCAGGCGCGGATGGCCCTTTCCCGGGTGGCGCGTGGTCAGGTCCAGCAGCCCGACCCCGGGCAGGTCCGCGCCCTCCGAGGGGCGGTAGAAGTGGCCCATCAACTGGTACCCGCCGCAAACTGCCAGGAGGACGGCGCCCGCCTCCACCGCCTCTCGCAGCACCTCACCCTTCCCGGCCTGCAGGTCCCGGGCCGCCAGCGCCTGCTGGCGGTCCTCTCCCCCGCCGATGAAGTAGAGGTCGTGGGCCCCGGCGCGCAGCGGCGTGCCCGCCGGCACCTCGGTCACCTCCACGGCGATGCCGCGCCACCGCGCCCGCCGCACCAGCACGGCGATGTTTCCCCGATCCCCGTAGAGGTTCAGCAGGTCGGGGTAGAGGTGGCAGATGCGCAGGTCCACGCCCACCCTCAGTCCTCCCAGGAGGTGTGCACGACGCCATCCCGCGCCAGGATGTGGCGCAAGCGCAGCATCGCCGTGTAGGTGGGAAGCACGTAGAGCGGCTCCCCGGCCTGCAATGCCCCCACGCCCCGGCGCAGCGCCCGCGCTTCGTCGGGTTCCACGGCGATGGTCCCCTGGGGAAGCCCCGCGTACTTCAGGCGCACGGCCATGTCCTGCGCCCGCACCCCGGTGACCACGGCGAGGCGGCAGCGGTCGGCCAGCATCTCGAAGTCCACATCCCACAACCAGGAGACGTCGCGCCCGTCGGCGACAAGGTCGTTGATAGCGATGACGGCGACAATGGGACGGCCCTCCGCCAGGACGCTGCGCAGCACCTCGTTGAACCCCGCCGGGTTCTTGGCCAGCAACATGTAGGCCGGATGCCCGGCGATGGTCATGCGCTCCCCGCGGCCGAAAGCCGGCACAAACTCCCGCACCGCTCCGGCCACGGCCTCCAGCGGGATTCCCAGGGCCAGCGCCGCCGCGGCGGCGGCCAGGACGTTGTAGACGTTGTACAGCCCGGGCAGCACCGTGGTCAGCGCTGCACGTTCCCCTTCTGCGACCAGGACAAACCTGGAGCCGGCTATACCGTCCAGCCGCACCTCTGCAGCCCCCACGTCCAGCGGGGGACGGGCGGTGCCGCAGCGGGCGCAGTGGTACTCCCCCAGGTGCCCCAGGTACGCCGCCCCGTAGGTATAGGGGATGCCGCACCGGTAGCAGTAGCGGCCGTCTGCGGCGTGTTCCAGCCGCTCCCCGCGGCGCAGGGAGGGGTCGGCGATGCCGAAGGTACGCCCACCGGGGCGGAGGCGGGCCACGTCGGCCACCAGCGGGTCATCGGCATTGTAGATCACCGCGGCCTCTGCAGGCAGGTCGCGCAGCGCCGCCCGCCAGCGGTCGGCCACCAGGTCGATCTCCCCGTAGCGGTCCAGCTGGTCGCGGAAGAGGTTGCCCAGCACCACCACGCGCGGGCGTAGTGCCCGGCTCACCAGAGGAAGGGCGGCCTCGTCCACCTCGAAGACGCCCAGCTCACCGCGTACCCGCCCGTCCAGCGCGCTTTGTCCCAACAGCGCCGCGGCGATCCCCGCCGGCAGGTTGGCCCCGGCACGGTTGTGGACGCACGCCCACCCCGCCCGGCGGCCGATCCAGGCCAGAAGCCGCGCCGTGGTCGTCTTTCCGTTGGTACCGCTGACCAGTACGCTTCCGCGGGCCAGGCCCCGACCAAGCCGCGCCAGCAGGTCGGGGACGAGAGCGCGGGCCAGCCGCCCCGGCACGGTGGTGGCACCCCCCAGGCCCAGGGCACGGATCAGCGCGCCCGAGAGCCGGCCGGCGGCGATGCCTGCGCCGAGGCGAAGGTCGACCACACCGTCAGGATAGCGTCAGAAGCGGCGGGCGCCCAGGTAGCGCTTGCGGTAGTACTCCTTGACCAACGGGGTGACGGTCACGCTGCCGTAGCCCGAAGAGGCGTGGATGAACAGTCCTTCCCCCAGGTAAATGCCGGCATGGGACGGGCCGGGGCGGTAGGTGGTGAAGAACACCATGTCCCCGGGGAGGAGCTGTCCCGGCGGCACCGCCTTGCCGGCGTGGTACATGGCCTCGGTGGTGCGTGGCAGGACCACTCCCGCGCGGGCGTAGACGTACTGCAGAAATCCCGAACAGTCAAAGGCCCTCGGTCCCGTGGCC
>JAVKIA010000055.1 GCA_031459715.1 Armatimonadota bacterium
TCTCCCCCCAGATGGTGGGGATGGTGGAGACGCGCACGTCAATCTCCCGGTCGTCGATGCGCATGGCCAGGCGGCCGTCCTGGGGCAGGCGCCGTTCGGCGATGTTCAGGCGGGCCATGATCTTGATGCGGGAGATCAGCGCCGCGTGGACGTGGCGCGGCGGCGACATGACCGCATAGAGCACCCCATCCACCCGGTAGCGAATGCGCAGCCGGTCCTCCTGGGGCTCGATGTGGATGTCACTGGCGTGGCGCCGCACGGCCTGCCGGATCACCTGGTCCACCAGGCGGACCACCGGTGCCTGCTCGGCCACCAGGCGCAGGGACTCCACCGACTCCTCCTCCACCACCGCCGGGGCGGCGCTGAGTTCGCCCAGGATCCGCTCCACGGAACTGGCCGGCGTGCCGTACTGCCCCAGGGCGCGGAAGAAGTCGTCCGCGGTGATCACCGCCGGCCTGACGGCCAGCCCGGTGGCCCGGCGGACGTCGTCGATGGCAATCACATCCAGGGGGTCAACCATGCCCAGAACCAGCCCGTGGTGGTCGCGGCGAATGGGGACAACGCGGTGCCGGCGGGCCAGGTCCTCGGGCACCAGGGCCAGCACCTCGCGGGGGAGGAGCAGGTCGGATGGGCGGACGAACTCCAGCCCGAGCTGCCGGGCCAGGGCGGTGGCCACCTCCTCCGGCGCGGCCAGGCCCAGGGAGATGACCACCTCGCCGAGCCGCTCCCCGGTGTGCCGCTGCTGCTCCAGTGCCCGGGAGAGGGCGGCCGGCGTGACCGCCCCCGCCTCGGTCAGGAGTTCCCCAAGCAGTGCGCTGCGACGCATCCCGCCCCACCCGCGAGATCCGCTGAGCAGCAGGTCCGGGGACGCCCCGGGAGTCTTCGTATCTTCCTCGCCCCCGCCTGCCTGGCCACAAGCTCAACGCAGGATATCGGCCGGCCAGCCCTTCGCTTCACCCTCCTGGCCTTCCTTCTGTCGGGAGCCCGATTTCCGCCCTCACCAGCACGAACCCCCTCCTCCTCGCTTGTGGGAGCAAGCCTTAGTGACAGAAATTCTGTCAAATTCGGACGATGCAGCAGGAAATCGACGGGAAAAGACATAAATCCCCGACCTACCGGCACTCTGCGGGCACAGTCTGAAGAGCACCGTCGCCAGGGGGGTTCCGAATGAAGGCGGAACCTGTATCTATCCGTGAGCGGATGTTTGTCCCCCCGGAGCAGGTGATGACGCGGTTGATGCGCCGGGAGGACGAGCGGCGTGGCTACTGGGTGGAGTTGGTGGTCCTGCTGGCCGGCGCAGCCAGCTTCCTGCTGGGCGTGGCTCTGGCGATCCGCTACTGACAGCGAGAAGGGAGAGCTCCACCGGAGGCCACCCGTGAGCACCGCCATTCGACGCCATCCAAACAAGCCGCGCGCAGGTCTAGGCGCTCGGCAAGCCGGGCATGCTCCCGCTGTCGAGGAGGACCGCGCGGTGGCCGTCCCCGGGATGCCCAGCAGCCTGATCAACGAGTGGGCGGAGCGCATCGTCGTGGCCCTGCTGGAGCAGCAGGCCGGGTTCCGCCAGGCCCTGACCCACGCGGAGATCACCGCCCTCACCGGGCTCGACGACCTGCAGGTCGCCCGCGGCTGCTGGCACGGCAGGCTGCACGGGCTCTTGAACTTCCAGCAGGGCACTGGGCAGGTGCGCTACACCCTTACCCCGCTGGGAGCGGCCATCGCCCGACGGCGCAGGGCGGAGAGCGAGCAGGCCTTTTCGCCTCCGGCCCGTTAACCGGCAGGGCCTCTGCCGCCGCGACCGCGCCGGGGGCCCGTAGACCTGCGTCCGCGATTCACCCGGACGGACCGGGCCGGAAGTCTATCCAAGAAATGCCTTCCAAGGTCAGTACTGGTCCCAGTCGCGCTTCTCCACCTGCCAGTTACTTGGCCCCGCGGGACGCATGGAGATGTGCGCCATGGCGCTGGTGCGGGTGGCGCCGTGCCAGTGCCAGGCGTTGGCGGGAATGACGGCGATGTCACCGGATCGGATGAGGCGGCGCTCGCCCTCCGTGGCCACAACCCCCTCACCCTCCACCACGTACAGCGCCTGGTCGGTGGAGTGGATGTGGGGGATGGTGCGCGCCCCAGCCTGGAAGAAGACCGCGATCAGTTCCACCTTTCCGGGGTTGGCCGGCCGGGTCAGGTACTGCAGCCGCACCGTCCCCGAAAAGTACTCCGGCCGCTCGGGGACCGCGGCATACTGGCGATGTGCCCTCACGATCTCGATCATCGCTCTCCCTCCTCCCCGCCCTCCGGTACCTCCACCGATGTTCCCACCGCCTGTGCCAGCGCCGCGACCAGGTGCGACTCCGGCACCGCACCTGTCACCTCGTGCGTCTCGTTAATCACCGTCTTGGGTACCGCATAGACGTTGAAGCGCCGGGCCAGTTCCGGGAACTCCGTGGCCTCGATGATGTCCGCGGTGACCCGGGGGCTCTCTACCGCCAGGTGCGCGGCCAGCCTGGCCGCGCGGGGGCAGTGGGGTCAGGTGGGCGTGACAAAGACCCGCAGGTGGGCGTCCCCGGTCAGGCGAGCCAGGACGCGGCGGGTGGCCTCAGTTACCTCCCCCCGCCCGCGCGAGACCGCCATAATCACCTCCAGCAGCGTGACAAACTCGTATCCCGCGGGCATACCCAGGTAGCGGACGCCGTAGTCCTCTTTCCCCAGGAAGACGATGGCCGGCGCCTCCCGCACCCCGTACCACTGCGCCGCCTCGGCGTGCGAGAGCAGCCCGTATTCCTCCACCTCAACCCGCTCGGAGAGTTCGGCCACCTCCCGCAGGATCTGCCGGGTGTACTCGCTGGCCTGCCAGTCCTCGCCGGGCAGCGCCAGGCCGCCGGTGGCGGGCAGGAAGAGCACCAGGCGGACCGGGGCTTCCAGGTCGGCGGCGAAGCGGCGACGGATGGTCTCAGCGTCCTGCGGATTGAGGAAGGACATGGCGCTACGTGGAGAAAACCTCCGGGTTGACCACGGCAGCGGGACGTCGTCCCGCCAGCACATCCAGAATACCCTGCGCGGCATGGACGGTCATGCGCGCGGCGCACTCTGCGGTCAGGGCGGCCGAGTGAGGCGTCACCACCAGGTTGGGTGCGGAGAAGAGGAGGTTACCCAGGTCGGGCGGTTCCTGTTCGAACACATCCAGCGCGGCTCCCCCCAGGCGACCCTGATGTAGCGCCCGCGCCAGGGCCGCCTCATCCACGACCGCTCCGCGGGCGGTGTTGATGAACAGTGAGGTGGGCTTCATCGCGGCCAGCTCTCGCTCGCCGATGAGCCTGCGTGTCTGGGGCGTCAGCGGCACATGGAGCGTGACCACGTCCGCCTCCCGGAGGAGGGAGAGGAGGTCGTCCACGGGCTGGGCTCCCCGGGACCTAATCTCCGCAGGGGGGAGGAACGGGTCATCGCCCAGGACCCGCATGCCGAACGCCGCCATTGCCTTGCGGCTGACGGCCGTGCTCACGCGCCCCAGGCCGACCACCCCCAGGACCTTGCCCTCCAGGTCCACCGCCCGCAGGCTGTCGCGCACGGCGAAGGCACCGCGTCGCGTTCCACTCCCACCCCGTGGCGGGCGATGACCCGCAGGTGCGGCGCTGCGGCCACAAGCTCCGCAGAGACCACCGCCAGGCGCACCAGGAGCGCGGAGGCCTCCCACAGCAGCGGCCGCAGGGCGGCCGGCGAGGGGTTGGGCGCCATGACCACCCGGCAGTGCTCCGCCAGAAGGCGCCTGCCCGCCTCGTGGACGGGCTCGCTGATGACGACGAGCGGCGGCTGTCCCATGGCAGCGTGTTCTTCGTCGGGATGCTCCCTGCCAGGATGTTTCCCGCCGGGATGTTCCTTACCCAGAAAGGAATTTCGCGGGCCTGCCCCTTTTCCCCCAGCCCGGCTCCCCCAACAGGTCGAGGGCAGGGACAGGGCCTGGCCGCTGCGATGGGACGGATGGCTCAAGGATGGTAGCAGGGCTGCGGCGAACCTCCAGGGTCAGCCAGGGACTCCGGGACACCGCAGGGGATGACGATGGCCAGCGACCCCTTCGCCCGAGATGCGCAGGTGCTGCCGCACCTCCGGGGGTACCCGGAGGAGCTGCGCCATTTCAGCAACCTGATCAAGCACTCCCACCCACAGGGCAGATCCGCCCTGGAGTCCGTCCTGCGCCGTCCGGCCGCCAGCGACTCCTACATCGCCAACCTCTGCCGCCTGGTGGCCGCCGGAGAGGCCGTGCTGAGCGTGGTGGAGGCGGCGGAGCGGTTCGGGGTCTCGCCTCAGACCTTCCTCCGGACCATCGCCGCCCGTCCCGACTTCCCGCCGCCGCTGTTCGCCCGGGAGGAGAAGCGGCTGTGGCGCGCCGGTGACGTAGAAGCGTACATCCAGCGCCGTGGGGAAGCTCCGCCTGCTGGTGACCTGTAAACGCTGCGGCCGGGAGTTCGACACCGGCCGGCGCATGGACCGGCGCTCGTTCCAGCGGGGAACACTGGCGGCCAACTACCACACCTGTCCGCACTGCGGGGCGCGGGAGACCTACCGCAAGGCCGACTACCTGACCCGGGAGGAGAGGCCGCAGACCTGAGGCAATAGAGCCCCGCGCTACTGACGCGGCGGCTGCTCCACCAGGCGGCGTACCTCCTCCAGCAGACGGAGGGTCTCCGCCTCGAATCGCTCGGCGATGAGGACGAAGCGTGCCTGCTGTTCCACGGTGAGGGCGGCCTGAATCTGCCGCAGAATGTGCTGCCGCCGCAGCTCCGTCTCCTCGCGCAGCGCCTGCAGCTGTGCCACGGCGGTCTTGATGGCCTCCTCATCGGGAGGCCGGCGCGCCAGCGCGCGACGCAGCTCGCCTTCCAGCACCCGCTTGCGCCGTCCGAGCTCCAGGCGCAGCTGTTTCAGCGCCTTGATCTGGGGAAAAAGGCGAGCAATCTGCTGCTCGCTGAGATCGAGCTCGTCCACCAACCGCCAGATGAGCAGCGCCTCGATAATCCGCTCGATGCGCGCCGGCGCCAGGGTCGACGGCCCCTGCGCCAGGACCGGAAGCGTCAGCAACGTGACCAGCAGGGCCGCAAGGAGGAGCCGGCGGCGCATCAGCGCGGCTCCAGGGGCTCCGGCTGCCACCCCGCCTCCTGTGCCTCCAGCCCGGACTGCCACAGGCGCAGGGCCTGGTCCAGGTGCGGGAGCTGGGAGCGCATGGTGTCGGTGACGTAGGGGGCGATCTGTTCCGCTGCGGAAGGCGCAGGAGGGGAAGGCCGCAGCGCCGCCGCGGAGACGGTCAGCGCCACTGCCATGGCTGCTCCTGCTGCCGGCAGCAGGAGCGGGCGGAGTGCGCGGCGCAACCGGTCGGCTTGCCTCTCCGGTCTGTGGATGCGCTCCTCCAGCTGGCGCATGAAGTCCGGCCAGAAGCCCTCCGGGGGGGACGGCACGGGAACCGCCCGCAGCCGTGCCGCCGTCTCCTCCAGCTCGACGGCCAGCGTGCGGCACCGCGGGCAGTCCGCCAGGTGGGCGGCCAGCGCGCGGCGCAGGTCCGGTGGGGTCCGGCCGGTGGTCACCTCCAGCAGCGCGGCACGCGCCTCCGGGCAGCGCATCAGGACCGCTCGCTCCTCTCCGCCGCCAGTGCAGCGCGCAGCCTGCGCAGGGCGGCAAACATCGTCGCCTTGACCGTCCCCTCGGAGCACCCCAGGACCCGGGCGATCTCCGCATAGGGGAGATCCTGGTACAGACGCAGCGCCACCATCGCCCGCTGCCGCGGAGGGAGGGCAGCCACAGCCCGGACGATGGCCGAAGCTGTATCCGCAGCCTCCGCCCGCGTCTCCGGCGCCACCTGTGGAGGTGCCTCTGCCGTGCTCTCCTCCAGCTCCGCCCAGAGTAAGCGGCGACGACGGGCCTGATGGTCCAGGCAGAGGTTGACCGTAATCCGATAGAGCCAGGTGCGCAGGTGCGCCCGCCCGTCGAATCGGGGCAGGGCGCGGTACGCCCGCAGGAAGACCTCCTGGGTGATGTCCGCCCCGTCCTCGTGACTGCCGACGAGACGCCGGGCGAGGCGGTAAAGAGTCTCCCGGTACTTGATCACCAGGGCGGTGAAGGCGGACTCCTCACCCCGCTGGAAGGCCTGGACGAGCGCCGCGTCCTCCTGATCCAAGCGACACCCCCTACCAGGAGTAACGCTCCGCCTGGGGAGAACGTTTAGCCCTCATTTCAAGAGACGCGCCCCCCCGGCGGTACGGGCGGCCCGGCGGGCCGCCCGTACGTACCACCCTTCTCTGGCCTACCTCTCCCCCGGCAGCACATCCCGGGCAATCTGCTCGGGCAGCGTCCAGTCCAGGTTGCGGAAGAAGGCGTCGATGTACGCCGCCTTGGCCGTGCCGAAGTCGATGAAGTAGGCGTGCTCGAAGACATCCAGGGCCAGGAGCACGCTGGCATTCCAGACGGGGAACGTATTCTGCTCGTCCCCGATGTAGTTGAAGAGGTGCCCGCTGTCCCAGTCGTAGGCCAGCCAGGCCCAGCCGCGGGCGGCGATCCCGGTCGCCTTGAGGTCCTGCTGCCAGGCCTCGAAGGAGCCGAAATCCCGCTCGATCAGCGAGGCCAGCTTCCCCGAGGGTTTCCCCCCGGTGCCCCCCAGCAGGGAGAAGTAGTTCTCGTGGTTCTTCACCCCGCCCACGGCGCGCGTGTACTCCACCTTGAGCTCCCGGATGTCGGAGTAGGTGGGGTTGGCTTTGGCCGGATCCTTGTCCAGGGCGGCCAGTTTCTCCAGGATCTCGTTGGCCTTGTTCACGTAGCCCTGGTAGAGCTTGTAGTGCTCCTCCATGGTCTTCTTGCTGATCCCGTCCAGCGTCACCTCAAACGAACGGAACTTCTTGGCCTCATACCTGTACAACGCCATCCACCTCCTCGGAGCCAGGTATCGTCACATCCTCGGCTCGTGTATTCTACCACCGCGGACTGGAAAATCCTCGCCGCCAGCCGATCACCTTGCCAGAGGCGCGGCCGTGAACCGGTGCAGCGGCCGTGCGCTCGTCCCTGACGGCGGTGTTATAGTGAGGCTATGGGACCGGAGGCGCTGGCAGTGGTCTCTGTGGAGGAGTTCTGGCGCCTGGCGCACCGCCTCCCCCGGGCGGAGCTGGTCGGTGGCCAAGTTGTAGAGATGGCTCCCCCGGGCTTCCGTCACGGAGCGATCACGGCCGCACTGCTGCGAACCCTGCACGAGTTTGTGACCACCCAAGACCTCGGCGTGACTGTGGCCGAGACCGGATTTGTCCTCTCTTCCGACCCCCCGACCGTGCGTGCGCCCGATGTGGCCGTGGTCCTGAGGTCCCGCCTCCCCTCACCGCCCCCGGCGGGATTTTTCTTCGGACCCCCGGATCTGGCGGTGGAGGTCCTCTCGCCGGACGACCGGCCCGCTGAGGTGGCGGCGAAGGTGGCCGACTACCTGCGCGCGGGGGCGGCGGCTGTGTGGGTTGTCGATCCGGAGAGTCGGACGGTTACCGTGCACACGCGCAGCGGGGCGACACGGTACGCCGCCCAGGAGGCCGTGGACGGCGCGCCGGTGCTCCCCGGGCTCCACCTTCCCGTCGGCCCCCTGCTCGCCGGGTAGGACAATTCAGGCGTCGCTGTCCAGACCGGCGAGCGGGCCTGCACTGTGCACAGGCGTTCCCCCGACCACGGTGGCCAGGACACGGGTCTCCAGCAGGACCTGCGGATCCGCCGCGGCCTCCGCCAGGAGGTCCCGGTCGACCACGATGAAGTCGGCCAGGCGTCCCGGTGCCAGGGTGCCCTTGATGGCCTCCTCGCCCGACGCGTAGGCCGCGCCCACGGTGTAGGCGCGCAGCGCTTCCTGGACAGAGAGCGTCTCCTGGGGATACCATGCGGGCCGCGGGTCGCCAGGATGGCGCCGCGTCACCGCGGCGTACAGCCCCTGCCAGGGGTCGAGGGTCTCCACCGGAGCGTCCGAGCCAAACGCCAGCACGGTCCCCTGCTGCCGCAACGATCGCCAGGCGTAGGCGGTGCGGCTGCGGGCGCCCCAGTAGCGGTCGGCGAGGTTGCGGTCGCTGGTGCAGTGAACAGGCTGCATGGACGCCACCACGCGAAGCTGCGCCAGGCGGGGCAGGTCGTCGGGGTGAAGGAGCTGCACGTGCTCCAGGCGGAAGCGCACGCCCGATCGGCGCGCCGCCTGATGGTGCGCGGCAAAGGCCTCCAGCACCTCTCTGTTGGCCCGGTCGCCGATGGCGTGGACTGTAGGCCACAGTCCCGCCGCCACCGCGCGGCCCACCAGCTCCTGCAGCGCCACGGCGCTGTGGACGGCTATGCCCCTGTTGCCGGGCTGCCCCTCGAAGGGCTCCAGCATGCTGGCCGTCTGCGAGCCCAGCGTCCCGTCCGAGTAGATCTTCACCCCGCCCACCCGCAGCCAGTGGTCGCCCAGACCTGTGCGCACCCCCAGCGCCGCTGCGTCCTCCAGGCGATCCAGCGGGATGGTCATCCACACCCGCAGGCGCAGCCTCCGCTCACGGTGCGCGTCCTGCAGCAGGCCCAGAGCCTCCGGCCATGGGCCGTCGCGCGCCATGCTGTGCACGCCCACCAGCCCCAGGCGGTGCGCGGCGGCCGTGGCCTCCTCGAGCGCCGCGCGCAACATCGCCGGATCCGGCCGGTCCACCACCGCCTGGACCAACACGCGGGCCTCCTCCTTGAGCAGCCCGGTGGGCCGGCCGGTGGGGTCACGGACAATCTCTCCGCCCGGAGGGTCGGGCGTCCGGGGCCCGATGCCGGCGCGCTCCAGGGCGGCGGAGTTCACCCAGAGGAGGTGTCCGTCCTTGCTGGTCAGGGCCACGGGGCGACCGATGCTGACCGCATCCAGGTCGTCGCGCGTGGGCCACCGTCCCTCCGCCCAGCGGTTTCGGTCCCAGCCTCCGCCCAGCACCCAGGTTCCCGGCGGTGCTGTGGCTGCAGCCGCCGCTACCATCTGCACCGCTTCGGCCAGGGACCGCGTCTGCCGCAGGTCCAGCCTCCGCACAAGCAACCCGTAGGCAAGGAGGTGCACGTGGCAGTCAATCAGGCCGGGCAGGACCGTCCGTCCCCCGAGGTCGATGCGCCGCGCCTGAGGGAAGGCCGCCGCCAGCTCGCCGGCCGGGCCGGTGGCCAGGATCCACTCCCCCGCCACGGCCAGAGCGTCTGTGACCGGGCACTGCGGATCCAGGGTGCAGGTGCGCAGTCCGGTGAAGAGGGTGACGGGGTTCGCCGTCACCGCCCGGCCTGGTCGAGGCGGCGCAGCAGGGTGGCCATGGCGATGGCGCTCTCGGCGGCCTCCCGCCCCCGGTGCCGCTCGGCAGCGACCCGGGCGGCGGCCTGGGCCGGATCGTACACGCTGAGGACCTGGAAGATCACCGGCACGCCGGTCTCATACCCCGCCCGGGCCACGCCGGCGGCCGCCTCCCGGCTGACGTGCTCGAAGTGCGCGGTCTCGCCCTTGATCACACACCCAAGGGCGATGACCGCGTCGTAGGCGCGGGAAGAGGCCAGCCGCCGCGCCACCAGGGGGATCTCGAAGGCGCCGGGCACCCAGGCCACGTCCACCACGGCGGCACGGCGAGCCGCCAGCACCTCCTTTGCTCCCTGCAGCAGCTGCTCCGTGATCCCCTGGTTGTAGCGGCTGACCACGATAGCAAAGCGCAGACCGGCGGCGTCCCTCGACCCTTCCCAGGTGGCTCCCCGCGGTCCCGAGGCCTCACTCACGGCTGCAGCACGCTCCGGCACGCTCACTCAATCGAGAGCAGGTGCCCCAGCTTGTGCCGCTTCGTCTTCAGGTAGCGGTAGTTCTCCTGGTTGGGCGGCATCTCCAGGGGGATGCGCTCGGTGACCTCCAGCCCATACCCCTCCAGCCCGGCACGCTTCTGCGGGTTGTTGGTGATGAGGCGGATCTGGTGCAGGCCCAGGTCCGCCAAAATCTGCGCGCCCACGCCGTAGTCACGCGGGTCGGGGGGAAATCCCAGCAGCTCGTTGGCCTCGACGGTATCCTTGCCGCCGTCCTGCAGGGCGTAGGCCTTGATCTTGTTGGTCAGACCGATGCCCCGTCCCTCCTGGCGGATGTACACGATGACGCCGCGGCCGGCGCGCTGCACCATCTGCATGGCGGCACGCAGCTGCTCGCCGCAGTCGCACCGCAGCGAGCCGAAGACCTCGCCGGTGAGGCACTCCGAGTGCATGCGCACCAGCACAGGGTCCCCTCCGGCCACCTCCCCCTTCACCAGGGCCAGGTGCCCCACCCCGTCCAGGGTGTTCTCGTAGACCACGGCCCGGAACTCCCCGTGCACCGTGGGCAGGCGAGTCTCGCCCTCGCGGCGGACGAAGGGGTCGCGCCGCAGGCGGTAGCGGATGAGGTCGGCGATGGAGATGATCCGTAAGCCGTGCTCGCCGGCGAAGACTTCCAGGTATGGCAGGCGGGCCATGTGCCCGTCGTCTGCCAGGACCTCGCAGAGCACCCCCACAGGGGCGAACCCCGCGAGGCGGGCCAGATCCACTGCGGCCTCGGTGTGCCCGGCCCGGCGCAGGACCCCGCCCTCCATGGCCCGCAGGGGAAAGACATGACCCGGGCGGAGGAAGTCCTCCCGCCGGCTGCCGGGGTCGGCCAGGGCCCGCACAGTGGCGGCGCGGTCGTGGGCGGAGATCCCGGTGGTGGTGCCGTGCCGCACGTCCACCGACACGGTGAAGGCGGTCCCCAGCCGCGAGGTGTTCACGTCTACCATCAGCGGCAGGTCCAGCTCCACCAGACGGCTGGCTGCCATGGGCACGCATATCAGGCCGCGGCCGAAGCGCGTCATAAAGTTGATGGCCTCCG
>JAVKIA010000056.1 GCA_031459715.1 Armatimonadota bacterium
TACGGCTACGCCGTGGAGGGTTGGCGCTACGAGTTGCCCATCAGGGAGGATGTGGACGACCCCGACCAGAAGGTGCCGCCTCTCGTCTTGCGCCCTGATGCCTACTTCACCTTGCTCGTAGGCCAGCGCCGGCTGCACCTCTTTCTGGAGGTGGACATGGGCACCGAAAGCCACGGCCGCTTCGGCGCCAAGACGCGGCGGTACCTGGCCTACAAGCAGTCGACCCTCTTCCGAGCCCGCTTCGGGGGAAGGTCCTTCAGGGTATTGGTCGTCGCCCCCACTGTCACCCGCATGAGATCCCTGAAACGCCTCACCGAGTCCCAAGGCGGGCAGAGGATGTTCTGGTTCGCGCCCCTCAGTGATATCACCGCTGAGAAAATTGTGGAGCCCATATGGCAACTGGCGGGGGAGAGCGCCAAGGCTCGATTGTTTGGGTCGATCGCGGCGCCACCGCAGGCTGACGCAACTCCCGCCCCCACCCGTTAGCCCCCCATCGAGTGTTGAATCCACCGGCAGTCACAGAGCATTCGCCTGGCGTTGCTGCTCCATCAGGTCGCGGGCCAGGAACCCGAGACGATAAAGGCGCCCCTCTGGACTGACACGTATTGTCGATACTCGAAGGACGACGCCCGTCAGTTGCCCGGCGCCGGAGAGGCGTTCTACACAGCCAGCTTTGTTCCTGCCGACCTTAATGGCATGAGCCTCGTTGTGAGCCCCCGCGTCAGGCGGTAGTATAAAATAGCGAACATGGTCCCTTTCGGGGGCCGAGTCATGCGAAGCAGCCGGCTAGTGGTGGCCCTATTGGCGGCGGCTCTCGCCTCAGGTCTGCCAGCGTTCGGCTGGACGCCGGGGTCTGGCTCATCCGTGGCAGAGACGGACTCGATGCACAACTGCCCGTCGCCTGGCAGGTGGGCAATATCGGTATGGAGCGGCCGAGATGGGACGACCGCCGCTGATGCCGTGGCGACGTGCGGCCCCGATGCAGTGGAAGCTGCCTATTACCTCGACCCCCAGACCAGCAGCTGGTCACGCTGGATTCGGGGGCGCCCCGATATCAGCACCCTGGCGACACTCAATAACCTCCAAGGGATCGTCGCCCTTGGGGCGGCAGCGGCTAGCCCAGCGCCTATACCTGTGCCTTCAGGGGCGGAAAACAGGGTGCAAGATTGTCCCGCCGCCGGGAAGTGGGCTATATCTGTCTGGAGCGGCCATGACGCCATTGGTGCCGGCCAGGCGCTTGCTACCTGCGGCCCCGGTGCAGTGGAGGCCGCCTACTACCTCGATCCCCGGACTGGCGGCTGGTCACGCTGGTTTTCTGGGCGGCCCGAAATCAGCACGCTCACGACACTCAATAACCTCCAAGGAATCATCACCCTGGGCACCGCAAGCTTCACCTTGGCCGTGGACAAGTTCGGGGAGGGCGTCATCAACAGCAGTCCCGGGGGTATCGACTGCGGCAAGGACTGCACCTCTCAATCCGTAAGCTTCCCATCAGGCAGCAGCGTCGTTCTCACCGCCACGGCCGAGCCCGGCTCCACCTTCTCCCACTGGTCCGGCTGTGATTCGGTCACCGATAATTCGTGCACTGTGAATGTAGATCAGGACAAGACGGTATTTGCCACGTTTGCGTTCAGCGAGGTGAAGATTCCCGAAACCACCAAGGTGCTAGACGAGGCCACCATGCAGATGCTCGTCCGGCAGGAAGGCTCCACCTACTACTTCCAGCCCCAGGCGCAGGCCGCGGCTGGCCTGCAACCGGGCGACGTCATCGTCAGTGCGGCTGGCGGCGCGCTCCTCCGCAAGGTCACCGCCATCAGCACGACAGCTCAGCAGATCGCCGTCCAAACAGCGCCGGCCACCCTCGAGGATATCGTCGAGCGCGGCACCATAGTCGTCCACCAGGTTCTCGCCCCCACTCAACCGGCGTCTCACCCAGGGGTGGTGACACAAGGTGACCTGGTCAGCCAGGCGGGCTCATCATCCTGGGGCTTTACCATCCCCATCAACGTCCAGCTGGGAAGTGGGCCGGCGGGATTCACTGTCTCTGGTCAGGTCTCCTTCAATGCCGAGCTTGATATCGCCATATCGTTCGACGGCTGGGACTGGAACTGCTGGTGCTATCCCGTGAAGGAGGCCAGGGCCATTCTCATCTTTGAGACCACCTCCACCCTCAACGGCGCCGGCGGCTCCGTGAGCGCCGAGCAGGAGATCTGGGAGTGCGGAGTCGGCTGTCTGCCTACTATCGTAGTAATGGTCGGCCCCGTCCCCGTCGTCTTCCAGCCCGAGGCCTCCCTCAACGTGGGCGCCTCCATCGGGGCCACCGCCGACCTCGGCGCCGGACTTACCGTGCAGAACAGATTTAGGACCGGCGTCGGTTACCTCCGTGGCCAGGGTTGGCGGTCCGTAAACGAGTACGCCCCCACCTTCTCCGCCTCCCAGCCCACCATCACCGGCAGCGCCGAGGCTAAGGTGTATCTGGAAGGCCAGATCGGGGCCAAGGTCTACTGGGTTGTGGGGCCGTACTTCGGCCTGGAGGGCTTCCTCCAGTTCGAGGCCGAGCCCTCGGAGATGCCCTGGTGGACTCTCTATGGCGGCATAGGCGCTTCCGCCGGCATCGAGGCCGAAGTGCTGAGCAGCACACTAGCCGATTTCTCCTGGCCGTTCTGGGAACAGAAATGGCCGCTGCTCCAGGCACCCACGTACACCCTGTCGGTGAGCAGGGTGGGCCAGGGCACGGTGGCCAGCGGCCCGCCCGGCATCCAGTGCGGCACCGACTGCAGCGAGACCTACAATGGCTTCATCACCACGGTCACGCTGACCGCCACGCCCGATCCGGGCTGGCAGTTGTCCTCCTGGTCGGGCTGTGATTCGGTCTCCGGCGCCACCTGCACCGTCAGCATAAGCTCCGACAGGAGCGTCACCGCCGTCTTCACATCTCAACCCGCGCCGCCCTCGACCTGGCGGGAGACCGAGGATTTTCAGACAGGCGACCCCCTCTCCCGCTGGCAGCTCTCGCCGCCGGGCGGTTGCGTTCCCACTTCCAGTGAGGTGAACCAGTCCATCGATGGCTACCTGCGCCAGGAAGCCCAGGGCGGCCAGATGGACGGCAAGGACTGCGTCAGCTTCACCGCGACACGTGACTTCGCCGTGCCGCCAGGCTTCTCTATCGAAACCCTCGACCTCGCTGTCTCCTGGCGGGTGCCCCAGTTCAGCTCTCCCGCTGACACTCAGGGCGGCAAGGAAGGCTATGCCAGCATTGCCTTGTATTTTCTGGACAGCCAGGGAAGGAGACTTGTGGACAGTCAGGACCCCAGGGTGGACCGGCTCGAGTACCGCGTCTCCTGCGACGACCGAAGCGGCCAAGGCACATCTTATTGCACGCCTCCTTTATACGGCATGTCTGGCGAGTTCCTGCCCAGGGTGGTGCTGGTGCACGGTCAGGGCCAGGAGCCCAATTGGCAGCGGCTCAACGTCCGGCCTTCCTCTGATTTCAGCCTCGACTGGAGCCGGGTGCGCACCGTGAGGGTCGCCTTCGAGTTCGCCGCGGGCTGGATGTACGAGGACTCCTGGGCGGTCGAATGGGACGATCTGGAGCTAGAAGCCACGCCCTAGCATAGAGGGTTGTGAAGACATAGAGAAAAGCCACGTTTACAGCTATGTGTGGCTCGGGGGTCTTCTGACTGGGAGGTAGCTGCGTGTCCGGCCCGGCCACGCCCGTGGCCCACATCCGGCGGGGCCCGCGGCCGTACGCGTAGCCGCGACAACTCACCTCACCAAGGCTGCCAAGAACCGTCTCTATTCCTCCAGACATAGCCTCAACGATAGCGTCACCCGAGCTTGACAGAAGAGAACATAAGTTCTTATACTCATGACGTACTGAGGTCGCCCCATGGACATCGCCTGCGTGCATATCCCCCGCTTCGCCGTCGAAGTCGAGCGGCAGCGCCGCAACGACGTAGCTACCCGCCTCATCCTCATCGGCGACGCCAGCGTCTTCGACTGCTCCCTGGGTGCGGAGGCCTCAGGCGTCCGGCAGGGCATGCGCATGTCGGAGGCCATCGGCCTTTGCCACCGGGCGGTGGTGCTGCCGCCGGACCTGCCCCACTATCAGCGCCGCTTCGAGGAGGTGCTGGACTTCCTCGAGGGCTACAGCCCAGCGGTGGAGTTGGCCGATTTGGGCACTGCCTACCTGTCGTTGGGTGGCCTTTTGTTGCAGCCAGAGTCCTTCGCCGATAGTCTTATCGCCTCCCTGCATCGGCGTTTCGGCTTCATGGCTGCGGTGGGCATCGCCGGGGGGAAGTTCACGGCGCGAGTGGCGGCCCAGACTACGCGGCCCGGCCTGGCGAAGATCGTGCCGCCGGGTGAGGAGGCGTCCTTCCTGGCGCCTCTGCCCATCGATCTCCTGCCTGCCAGCGACTCCATGCGCTGGCGGCTGGGCCTGCTGGGCCTCTACAGGATAGGTGACATCGCCCGGCTGCCCCTGGGGGCGTTCCAGCAGCAGTTCGGGCCGGAGGGCAGGCGCTGCTGGGAACTGGCCCAGGGCATCGATAGCGAGCCGCTGGTGCCACGGGTGAAGGAAGAGACTGTGGTCCGGCGGCTTCAGTTGGCGGCCCAAGCGGTCACTCTGGAGGCGATCCTAGTGGGCGTGGAGCGGCTGGTCCACACCGCCTACGCCGGTCCCGACCGCCGCGGCCGCTGGGTACGCAAGGCCGTGGTGCGGGCGGCTCTGGACACTGGCGGGACGTGGGAACTGGCGGTGCCCTTCCACGAGGCGCTGGCCGACCCCCGCGACGCCTGGTTCGCCGTCAAGAACGCCGTCGCCCGGCATCCGCCCGAGCGACCGGTGGAGGAGTTGGAGGTGGAACTGGTGGGCCTGAGCGCCGAGTCCGGCAAGCAGGCCAGCATGCTGGAAGGGAAGGGGAAGCTGTGGCGGCAGGTGGAAGAGGCGGCGCGCCAACTACGCGCCCAGCAGGGGCGCGCGGCGATAGGGAAGGTGGTGGAGGTGGAGCCATGGTCGCGCATCCCCGAGCGGCGGGTGGCCTTCGTCGAGTTCGACCAGTCGGCGTAGCCAGGCCTCTAAACCGCCCGCGGCCGGTTTGTGTGGAGGCCAATGAGGACGGCCGGCCTCTTGCTATCTGGCTCTCGGGTCGTCGTTACGCCGTGGCGGCGGTACTGGAGATTTGGCGCATCGACGACGAATGGTGGCGGGAGCAGCCGGTCTCGCGGACGTACTTCAGCCTGCTTCTAGAAGACGGGCGGACAGTGACGGTGTACCAGGATTTGATAGGACTACGATGGGCGAGCCAGGTCTATTGAGTGTCCGCCGACGGAAGCCACTCGACCGCCACCAAGTGTTCGACCTGGCGGAAGTGGGGGTCCCCGGTGACAACGGCGCCGCCCAAGCGCTGAGCGAGGGCGGCCACAAAACAGTCGGCGTAGCCGATGCCGCTGGCCGCCTTCAGGCGGG
The DNA here is from genome assembly GCA_031459715.1 of Armatimonadota bacterium. Taxonomy (NCBI): domain Bacteria; kingdom Bacillati; phylum Candidatus Sysuimicrobiota; class Candidatus Sysuimicrobiia; order Candidatus Sysuimicrobiales; family Candidatus Humicultoraceae; genus Candidatus Humicultor; species Candidatus Humicultor tengchongensis. The sequence continues at coordinate 5,468 of JAVKIA010000056.1, forward strand.
CGGCGGACAGAGCCAGCGGCCGGTCAACCCCCACAATCTCGATGGGCAGTTGATCGGCCGCCGCCAGCGCCTCCTGGGAAGCCTCGAGGCCACGGCGGTTCCCCACCGTGTAGACCATCTCGCCCAGGTTCACGACTGACATGTATAGCTCATGCTCACCTCGCTGGGCGCCCGCGAGCAATTCCTGCACCTTGGCTGCTCCCGGCTCCTCCTGGAACAACGCCATCAGAGCAAAGGAGTCCAGCACGTATCGGGCCGCCATCGGGCTACGAGCCTTCCTTACGGGCGCCCCACCGCTGCATCTCTTCCTGCTCGCGCTTCAGTTCCTGGCGCCTCTCCTCCAGCAGAGCCTCGGTCAGGGAAGGACCCCTCTTCAGCATGCCTCTCGCTTCCCGGATCGGGTCCTTCATGGCCGGAATAATGGCGATACGCCCGGCGTAGTCCACCACCTGCACCCTGTCCCCAGGCCGAATGCCGTAGCGCTGCCGGATCTCGCGGGGGATCACCACCCAGCCCTTTTTGGAGACCGTGACGGTAGCCACCTCTCTCTCCTTTCGTGCTACATGACTCAATTTAGTATAACAAAATAGCCAGATAGTATCGATAATGAAGCGCTTCTATGCCGATCTCCGCTGCCAGAGTCGCCGCTCCCTCGTGGACAGCGCCTGCTCCATCGAGGGGCAGGCACATCGACAACGCCTCGTGGAAGCGCCGTCCAGCGACCGGGTGTAGCAGTTGCTGCTGGACGTCGACCGAATAGCGGCAGCGTACCCGGTCCGGCAAGCGGAGAATTACATGAACACGCAGTGCACCTCAAGTAAGCTGCACGCAGGAGGTGCACGACATGCGAACATATATCGGCGTCGACTACCACCGAGGCTACTCATACATGACAGCCATGGACGAGACGGGCAACATACGCGCCCGAGGGCGGGTGGCGAACGACCGGGAGGAAGTAAGAGAGTTCGTGAGCCGCGCCAACTGCGACGGTGAGGCGGCCGCTGTTCTGGAGGCTAGCAGGAACTGGATGGTGATGTACGACTGGCTGGAGGAACTCGTGGGGGAAGTACATCTGGCCCATCCCCTCAAGGTTAAGGCGATCGCCGAGGCCAGGATCAAGACGGACAAGATAGACTCTGAGGTGCTGGCTCACCTCTTGCGTTGTGACCTTCTGCCTGAGGCCCATGTGCCAGCCGAGGCAACGCGCGTCGCCCGCAACATACTGCGACAGAGGATGTTCTTCGTCCGCGTACGCACGATGGTCAAGAACCGTGTCCGGGGCCTCCTGGACCGCTATCCGGAACTGGCCAAGTCTCAGCCTTGCAAGGACATTTTCTCCAAGGAAGACCTGCTGTGGCTTAGAGGTGTCTCCCTGAGGAGCGAAGATCAGCAGATGCTGGATGAGGAACTGGAGCTCTACGGGGCCCTGGAGCAGCACGTCCGGCGTAGTGATGCGTTGGTAGAGAAGCTGGCCCACGGAGACGAAAGAGTCAAGCTTCTGGAGACCATCCCCGGGATCGGCAAATTCTTCGGTGTCCTCATCGCTCATGAGGTCGACGATGTGAGGCGGTTCTCCAGCGAAAAGAAGTTCTTCAGCTACATAGGGATCGTCCCCTCCACCCATTCCTCTGGAGGAAGAACCTACCATGGCCGACTGACCAAGCAGGGAAACAAGTACCTGCGTTGGGCCTTCGTGGAGGCCATCTGGCCGGCCGTTCGGGGCGATCCGAGTCTGGCTGCCTACTACGCCAGGATTAAGGCGAGAGCAGGGCCTAACCCGGCGAAGATCGCTACCGCCGGACGCCTGGCCACAGTCGTGTACCGGGTTCTCAGTCAGGGTAGGCCCTATTATCGTAGTCAGGTCGCCGGTTCCAGGCCGCCCTCGTGCATCCTTGGTGGGCTGCACTAGCGGAGCCGCACCCCGAATGGAGATTGGGCAGCCTGGGACCTGGCCGCATGTAACGATGTGTTCTCTCTAACTGAGGGACCGATGGGAGGTTGGTCACGGACCCAATCCGAGGCAGCAGAAGGCGAGGCCGCGGCGAGGGTCGACGATTGACAACAGATTGACGGTCACTGCGCGTTCATAGGAGGATGCAGGATGCAAAGACTTTCTTGGAAATTCCCGCCCGCAGGCTTGACTTTTCCGTCGGGTTGACCATAATTTCCTGCCGTAAGGAGCGTGTGCGACGCGATGGCGGGTGCCAACAGCTGACGGGGGCATCACAGCTACGGCTGCTTGCCCCGACCAGACTCAGCCATCGGCGGCGTAACTGTGGCAGTTAACATCGGGAGGAGGCGGTTACGGTGTCATCAATAAGCCGAAGGCGGCTGTTGGGCTTCGCGGTCACGGGGGGAGCGGCCTTGACGGGCGGGACGCTCTTAAGCCAGCTAAGGCCTGGTATCGCCGAGGCAAAGAAGGAAATGGAGGCGCCATTCCTGCGTTTGAGCTTCGCCGTGGTGCCCGACCTGGCGGGGTACCAGGGTCTCTCCAGCATCACAGGCGATCCAGCCTGCGACTTCTCGGAGCCCCAGCCCGGACCATTCTGCGAGCCAAGGATGATGAAGCCTCTCGCTTCGGTGAACCCCGACGGTAGTCTCGTGGAGGGCGCCGCCACCATCGGTGAGATACGCTGCTGGGGCTGGGTGATGGATCCTACCAGCACCGCGGCGTGGTACTCCATAGACGCTGTCATGTGCTCTGAGGCCGGCGCTGCCGCGGCCGGGTCGCTGGGACCAGGTGCGGAGAAGAGACAGATCGAGGAGATACGGGTCACCGCCCAAGGTAGAGCGGTGATTAACGCGGCCATGGCAGGCCTCGGCGCCGGCGAGCCTGCGGGCCTGCTGGTAGTCACGGGCGGCTGGGTGCGGATGGCCAGCGGTAGGCTCCCGCTCTTTCCAGTCGTTGGCGGCTGGTGGTCATACAGCGCCTGGGCGGCCGGAAGCACGACCCTAAAGGCCGACGTCGCCATCGTTCTCTCTCATGATGGTACTACCACTCCGAAAATGTAGCATTGGCGCCGGAGCCTAGGCGCACGCACGAGGCCACGGCAGCTGCGTGACCAGTTCCTTGACTATACGAACGCATGTTCGTATACTGTAGGCGTGGCCTGCGCTGAGCTCCACGCCCACTCCAACTTCTCCTTCCTCGATGGCGCCTCGCACATCGAGGAGCTGGTGCTGCGGGCGCGGGAGCTGGGATACGAGGCCCTCGCCCTCACGGACCACGACGGTCTTTACGGGGCGATGGAGTTCGCCCAGTGCGCCCGCGCCTGGGGCCTCAGGCCCATCACCGGCGCCGAGGTGACGCTGGCCGATGGCCACCACCTGACCCTCCTCTGCGAGACCCAGCGCGGCTACGCCAACCTCTGTCGTCTTCTCACCCACGCCCATCTGGAGCACGAGCGCGGAAAGCCCTGCATCGAGCCCGAGGTGCTCGCCCGCCACACCGAGGGGCTCATTGCCCTCTCTGGCTGCCGGCGGGGCGAGGTGCCGTCGCTGGTAGCGGAGGGTCGCTATGGCGAGGCGGAGGAGGCCGCCCGCCGCTACGCCGCGATGTTCGGCCCGCAAGACTTCTTCATCGAGCTTCAGAACAATCTGGTCTACGGCGATGGCCGTCGCAACCGCGCCCTGGCCGACCTGGCCGAGCACATCGGGGTGGGTGTCGTCACCACGGGCAACGTCCACTACCATGTGCGGGAGCGCCACCGCCTCCAGGACGTGCTGGTGGCCATCAAGAACCGCACGACGCTGGACGCCAGCCACCGCCTGCGCCGCGAGAACTCCGAGTACTACCTGAGGCCACCGGCCGAAATGGCCGCGCTCTTTCGCGACTACCCGGAGGCCGTGGCCAACACCGTCCGCATCGCCGAGCGCTGTCAGTTCAACCTCACCCGCGACCTGGACTACCGCTTCCCCGATTGCCCTGTCCCTGAGGGCGAGACGATGGACTCCTACCTGCGCCAGCTCTGCTATCGCGAAGCGCAGCTCCGCTACGGCCGCATCACGCCGGTGGTACGCGAGCGCCTGGAGGAGGAGCTCCGACTAGTGGAACAGCACGGGCTGGCCGGCTTCTTCCTCATCCACCGCGAGATCCTCCAGCTCGCCTACCAGGTGGCCGAGGAGGTGCGCGGCCGGCCCGCCCTGGCCCCACCCGGCCGGGGCCGCGGCTCGTCCGTGGGCTCGCTCATCTGCTACCTCATCGGGCTGTCGCACATCGACCCCATCGCCAACGGCCTCTTCCTGGGCCGCTTCCTCAACGAGGAGATGGCCTCGGTGCCGGACATCGACCTGGACTTCCCCCGCGACATCCGCGAGAGATTGATCCTGCGAATCTACGAGCACTTCGGCCAGGAGCACGTGGGGCTGGTGGCCACCTTCCCCACCTATCGCATCCGCGGCGCCGTGCGCGAGGTCGGCAAGGTCCTGGGCCTGCCGCCCGCCGAGCTGGACCGGCTGGCCAAGGTCAGCGAGGGCGGCTCCGCCAAGACCATCCGCGAGGAGATGGGGCGCCTGGCCCACTACCGCGACAAGCTGGACGCTCCCCTCTGGCGACACCTGGCCGACCTGGTGGAGCAGATCGCAGGGTTCCCCCGCCACGTCAGCCAGCATGTGGGCGGCATGGTCATCTCCTCGAAGCCGCTGGTGGAGCTGGTGCCCCTGGAGCAGTCGGCCATGGAGGGGCGCGTGCTCATCCAGTGGGACAAGGACTCCGTGGACGACGCGCGCATGATCAAGATCGACTTCCTGGCCCTGGGGATGCTCTCGGCGGTGGACGAATGCCTGAACCTCATCGCGGAGCATCACGGCAAACGGATCGACCTCTCCCGCATCGACTTCCGCGACGAGCGGGTGTACGACGCCATCTGCCAGGCCGATACGATGGGCGTCTTTCAGATCGAGTCGCGGGCGCAGATGCAGACGCTGCCGCGCACGCGGCCGCGGTCGCTGGAGGACCTGACGGTGGAGGTGGCGATCATCCGGCCGGGGCCCATCGTGGGCGGCGCTGTCAACCCCTACATTCGCCGTCGCATGGGCAAGGAGCCGGTGACCTACGATCATCCTGCGCTGGAGCCGGTGCTGTCGGAGACGCTG
>JAVKIA010000057.1 GCA_031459715.1 Armatimonadota bacterium
GTAGCCGATTGCGGGGAATCCCAGACTGTCTGGGGGATGAGGATTGGTGTAGGATAAGGGCGACAGCCTGGCGGAGGAGCTCGGTGACGAAGGGCCTGCTGCTTGTCGCGCTTGTGGCCACGACCCTGGCTCAGGTCCTCCCTTCCTGCGACGGGGGGGGAGGTGGACCGAAAGTGATCGGCTGGGTGGAGGCCAAGTACGCCCGCGCAGCGGATCCTCAGTACGTCGTCGTGATCAACGGCATCGAGTACGCGGTCCCGGACGACTTCTTCTTCAAAGTCGAGGTGGGCGACCTGGTCAAGTACGAGGGTGGCGTCTGGACCATCATCCGGCGGGCAGGGTCGCAGTGAGTGGAGCGGAGTGAGGGAATCCATGCGGCGGAGACGGGGAGCACCTGGGCGCGGAGGGGTTCTTGCGTCGGTAGGCCTCGTAGTCTTGCTCGCCCTCCTGCTGGGGACGGCGAGAGGATCTGCGCAGTCGCTCCGAGTCGTCGTGCTGGTGGACTTTGTCGACCAGAGCACCGAGGGGTGGATGGTAGGGGTAGGGCAGATTGCCGTCCCCTCCATCGTGCAGGCCCTGGCTAAAGCTCCGCAGTTGCGTGTGATCGCCGGCGATCCTGTGCGCGACGTCCTGCGTCAGAGAGGATGGCTTCCAGCCGATCTGGTCTCCCCGCTGCGCAGTGCGGAGGTGGGGCGGGTTCTCGGTGCAGAGTGGGTGGTGACCGGGCGGTGGATTACGGCGGAGGTGACCGGGCTTCCTGACGAGCCTCCCGGGACCACCATGGTTCCCAGCTTCCGGGAAGGGCTGGCCCGAGCGGCGGTGGAGGTGCGGGTCCTGGAGGTGGCCTCGCGGCGGGTGCTCCGGCAGGAAGTGGTGCGAGCACAGGCCTTTGGCCCCCCGAGCCGGATGCTCCTCCTCGAAGCGGCCGAGGCCGCCCTGCGCCAGGTGGCGACGATCCTCGCCCGCCTGTAGAGTCGGCGACGACCGCACCGATGTTCTTCAGACAAGGTGACCATTACGTCCCCTTGACCGGCCGCGGGCTGCTGCGGCTATAATGAATCAATGCTTTGGCGCCCCGCCACCCTGGCGGGGTTTCTCGCATCCTGGCTGCCGGAGGGGCCGTGGGCCTGCTGGATGACATCGACGAGGTCCTCATCCCGGAAGCCGCGCTGCAGGCGCGGATCCGGGAGCTCGGCCAGGCAGTCTCCCGCGACTACGACGGCAAAGACCCCCTGCTGGTGGGGATTCTGATTGGTGCCTTCGTCTTCCTCTCCGACCTCCTGCGGCACATCAGCATCCCCTGCGGCGTGGACTTCATGGCCACCTCCTCCTATGGGGCCGCCACGGAGTCTTCGGGCATCGTCCGCATCCTCAAGGACCTGGACCAGAGCATCGAGGGCCGTCACGTCCTCATCGTCGACGACATCATCGACACCGGGCTGACCATGGACTACCTGCTGGAAACCCTGCGCGCCCGCTACCCGGCGTCGCTGCGGGTCTGCGCCCTGCTGGACAAGGTGCCGCGGCGCCGCCGTCACGTGCGCATCGACTACCGCGGCTTCGAGATCCCCGACAAGTTCGTTGTGGGCTACGGCCTGGACTACTCGGGCCTGTATCGCAACCTTCCGTTCATCTGCGTGCTGAAGCCGGAAGTCTACCGCAGTTGACTCCGGACGCCGCCACGCTTCCCTTCCTCCCTCGAGCCCGCGCCGACCGGCGGGCGTACGGGTTCGACGAGATCGCCCTGGTCCCGGCCGCTGCCACGGTCGATCCGGAGGACGTGGACCTCTCCTGGCAGGTGGGGCGCCTGCGATTTCCCCTCCCCTTCCTGGCGGCGGCCATGGACAGCGTCACCGACGTGCGCACCGCAGCCCTGCTTGGGCGGATGGGCGCGGCCGGTGTGCTCAACCTGGAGGGGATCCAGACCCGCTATCCCGACCCTGAAGCCGCCCTGGAGGCCATCGCCGCCGCGCCTCTGGACGAGGTGGTCGCCCGCCTGCAGGCGGTCTACCAGCCGCCCGTGCGCGAGGAGCTGGTATGGGCGCGCGTCGCCGCCATCAAAGCCGCAGGGGTCCCCTGCCTGGTCTCCGTGACCCCGGCTCGGGCCGCTCACCTGGCGCCGCTGGCCCAGCAGGCGGGGGCGGACGCCGTCCTAATTCAGTCCACCGTCTCCTCCGACCGCCACCGCAGCCGCAGCGGAGAGGCCACATCTCTGCGGGCCCTGGTGGAGCAGCTGGAGGTCCCGGTGATGATGGGCAACTGCGCCACCGCCGAGGGCGCGGCAGACCTGCTGGAGGCGGGCGCGGCCGCGGTCTTCGTCGGGGTGGGCCCGGGCGCGGCCTGCACCAGCCGCCGGGTGCTGGGTGTGGGCGTCCCCCAGGCCACGGCCATCGCCGAGGCGGCGGCGGCGCGTGACGCCTACTTCCGGCGGACCGGGCGGTATGTGCCCATCGTGGCAGACGGGGGCATCGGCGTGGGAGGAGAGGTGGCCAAGGCCATCGCCTGCGGGGCGGACGCGGTGATGCTGGGATCGGCCCTCGCCCGGGCGGAGGAGGCGCCTGGTCGGGGCTACCACTGGGGGATGGCCACCCCGCACCCGGCTCTGCCCCGGGGCACGCGCGTGCGGGTGGGGACCGCCGGCTCCCTGGAGCAGATCCTGCTGGGGCCGGCCGTGGTGGACGACGGATCGCAGAACCTGGCGGGGGCGCTGCGGCTGGCCATGGGGCTGTGTGGCGCCGCCGATCTGCGGGCGATGCACCAGGTGGAGATCATCCTAGCCCCGGCGCTGGCCACAGAAGGCAAGCGGCTGCAGTTCACCCAGGGAGTGGGGCAGGGCCGGTGAAGGAGCAGGACCACGATGTGGTGGTGGTCCTGGACTTCGGCGCGCAGTACGCACAGCTGATTGCCCGCCGCGTGCGGGAGAGTCGGGTGAAGAGCCTCATCCTCCCCTTCGACGCCCCGCTATCGGACCTGGTGCGGTTGGGCCCGAAGGGGGTGATCCTCTCCGGCGGGCCGGCCAGCGTCTACGAGCCGGGCGCGCCCCTCCCTTCCCCGGAGTTGTTCGCCCTCGGGGTCCCCATCCTGGGCATCTGCTACGGCCTGCAGGCGATGGCCCACCTCCTGGGCGGGGAGACGGGCCCCGCCGATCGGCGGGAGTACGGCCGCACCCGCCTCTTCGTCGACCGACGGGAGCCGCTCTTCGTCGGGCTGGAGGACCGCCTCACCTGCTGGATGAGCCACGGCGACGCGGTACGGCGTCTGCCACCGGGGTTTGTCGTCCTGGCCCACACCGACGCCGGCACGGTGGCTGCCGCCGCCGACCCGGCGCGCCACCTCTACGGGCTGCAGTTCCACCCGGAGGTCTCCCACACCCCCTGGGGCGGGGAGGTGCTGCGCGCCTTCCTTTACGGCGTCTGCGGCTGCCGTCCCACCTGGACCACGGCCTCCCTCATCGAGCGCGCGGTGGAGGAGGCTCGCGCCGCCGTGGGGAGGGGGCGGGCCATCGTCGCCCTCTCCGGCGGCGTGGACTCCGCCACAGCCGCGGCGCTCGTCCACCGGGCGATCGGTGACCGCCTCACCTGCATCTTCGTGGACCACGGCCTGTTGCGCCGCGGCGAAGCAGAGCAGGTGATCGCCACCTTCCGCGACACCTTCAGGATCCGCCTGGTCCAGGTAGACGCCCGGGAACGGTTCCTGGCCCGGCTGCGCGGAGTCACCGACCCCGAGGCCAAGCGGCGGATCATCGGCGAGGAGTTCGTCCGGGTCTTCGAGGAAGAAGCGGCCCGCCTGGGGCGGGTGGACGTCCTGGTGCAGGGGACGCTCTACCCCGACGTCATCGAGAGCGGCACCCGCACCGCGGCCCGGATCAAGACGCACCACAACGTGGGAGGGTTGCCCGAACGGATGCGCCTGCGCCTGGTGGAGCCCCTACGCGAGCTGTTCAAGGACGAGGTGCGGGAGCTGGCCCGCCAGCTCGGGCTGCCCGATGCGCTGGTGGAGCGTCACCCCTTCCCCGGTCCCGGGCTGGCCGTGCGGGTGGTGGGGGAAGTGCGGCCGGAGCGGCTGGAGCGGTTGCGCGCGGCGGACGCCATCGTCGCTGAGGAGGTCGCGGCCTTCGGCCTGCAGCGCGACCTCTGGCAGGCCTTCGCCGTCCTTTTGCCCGTGCCCACCGTAGGGGTCAGAGGAGACGCCCGCGCCTTCGGGGACGCCCTGGTCGTCCGCGCCGTGACCAGCGAGGACGGTATGACCGCCGACTGGGCCCGCCTGGAACCCGACCTGCTGGAGCGGATAGCCAGCCGCATCACCCGCGAGGTCCCCGGGATCGCCCGCGTCCTCTACGATATCACCAGCAAACCCCCGGCCACGATCGAGTGGGAGTGAGAATCGGGCGCGGCAGGTGCGGCCAAGGACAAATCTGCAAGTATCGCGCAATGGTGCTATGATGTAACCACCATGCGCCGGGTGCAGATTCAACTGGACGAGGCGACGTACGAGGCCCTCAGGCGCCGGGCCTTCCGCAGGCGCCAGTCCCTCTCGGCCGCCGTTCGCGAGATCCTGACCAGGCACCTGGGGGCGAACCGTCCGAGGCGGAGGCGGCCGACGCTTGCGGACTTCCCCTGGGTGGGGGCAGCATCGGTGAAAGACCCCTATTGCGTCTCCGAGGAACACGACCGCGCCCTGGCGGAGATCGAGTGGTGATCTTCCTCGATACGTCAGCCATCTACGCACTGGCCAATGCGCAGGACAGCAACCACGTCTCCGCCCAGCGGTCGTTGCAGGCTCTCCTGGAGGCGGGCGAGGAGCTGCTGACCCACAACTATGTCCTGCTGGAGAGCGTGGCTCTTCTCCGGTCGCGGCTGGGCTGGGATGTGACGCAGCGGTTCCTGGCCGCGCCACCCGCCGTACGCATCCGCTGGGTGGATGGAGGGTTGCATGCCTCCGCCGTGGAGCAGTTCCTCAGCCGGAGGGGCCGTTACAGCCTGGTTGACGAGATCAGCTTTCTGGTCATGCGCGAGGTAGGTGTGCAGTTCGCCCTCTCCTTCGACCGGGACTTCCAGCGGGAGGGCTTTCTCCTCTACCGGACCGACGGCCTGTGACCGCCGACCTGCTGGAACAGCTCAACCCGCCGCAGCGTGCGGCCGTGGAGCACGGCGGCGGGCCGCTGCTCATACTGGCCGGGGCCGGCTCGGGCAAGACGAGGGTCCTGGCCTACCGGATCGCCTACCTGATCCGGGTACGGGGGGCGCGGCCCCAACAGATCCTGGCCGTCACCTTCACCAACAAGGCCGCCCGGGAGATGCTGGACCGGGTGGAGCGGCTGCTGGGGGGTCCCGTGGCCCGCGGGATGTGGATCGGCACCTTCCACCACATCTGCAGCCGCATCCTTCGCCGTCACGGCGAGCGCATAGGAATCCCCAGGAACTTCGTAATCTACGACACCGAGGACCAGCGCACCCTGCTGCGGGAGGTGCTGGCCGACCTGGGGATGGAGGAGCAGCGCTTTCCCCCGGAGGTGGTGCACGCCCTGATCGGCCGGGCCAAGGACGAGGGGCTGGGGCCGGCCGACTACGCGGCGCGGGCGGAGAACTTCTTCCAGGAGGCGGTGGCCCGCGCCTACCGTGGCTACCAGGCGTCGCTGCGGCAGCGGGGGGCGCTGGATTTCGACGATCTGCTGCTGGAAGCGCTGCGGCTGTTCGAGGAGGCGCCCGAGGTGGCATCAGAGTACCAGGAGCGCTTCCGGCACATCCTGGTGGACGAGTATCAGGACACCAACCGTGTCCAGTACCGTCTGGTCGCCGCTCTGGCCGCGCGGCACCGCAACCTCTGCGTGGTGGGCGACGACGATCAGTCGATCTACAGGTGGCGAGGTGCAGACATCCGTAACATCCTCGATTTCGAGCGAGACTACCCGGATGCCACCGTCATAAAGCTGGAGCAGAACTACCGCTCCACGAAGCGCATTCTGGCCGGGGCGTGGGAGGTCATCCAGCACAATCCGCACCGGCACCAGAAGCGGCTGTGGACTGACAACCCCGAGGGGGAACCCATCGCCCTCTACGAGGCCTTCGACGGCCACGATGAGGCGCGCTTCGTCGTGGAGACCATCCGTCACCACCATGAGGAGGGGCGGGCCTACCGGGAGATGGTGGTCCTCTACCGCACCAACGCCCAGTCCCGCCTCTTCGAGGAGCAGCTGCTGCGCGCCGGCATCCCCTATCAGGTGGTGGGGGGCGTGCGCTTCTACGAGCGGCGCGAGGTCAAAGACATCCTGGCCTACCTGCGCCTGGCGCACAACCCTCTGGACATGGGCAGCCTGCGACGGGTGGTTAACGTGCCGCGGCGGGGGATCGGTGAGATCACCCTTGGGCGCCTGGAAGCCTTCGCCGCGCAGCGGGGCATGAGCCTGCTTGAGGCCATGGCCAGCTCCGAGGCGCTGGCCGAGCTGCCCCGGGCGGCCGCCCGTGCCGTGGGCGACTTCGTGGGCCTGGTGGAGCGTCTCCGCGACCGGGCAGCCCGCCTCCCCGCCAGTGACCTGATCGAGCAGACCATTGCCGAGAGCGGCTACCGGGAGATGCTGGAGCGGGAGGGGACGGAGGAGGCCTACTCCCGCCTGGAGAACCTGCGGGAGCTGGTCACAGTGGCTCGGGAGTTTGCCGCCACAAGCGGCGAGGAGAGCCTGGAGGCATTCCTGCAGCACCTGGCCCTGATTACCGACATCGACACCTGGCAGGAGCAGGCGGACCGGGTCAGCCTGATGACCCTGCACAGCGCCAAGGGGCTGGAGTTCCCCGTGGTCTTCCTGGCGGGTATGGAGGAAGGACTCTTTCCCCACGCCAGGACCATCGAGGAGGAGGGCGGCCTGGAGGAGGAGCGCCGCCTCTGCTACGTGGGAATGACCCGGGCCAAGGAGAGGCTCTACATCACCTACGCCCGGCAGCGCATGGTCTTCGGCGCCGTCCGTCCCAGCATCCCCTCCCGCTTCGTCGAGGAGATCCCCCGGGCCATGCTGGAGCCCGCGACTTTGCCGGCACCGGCGGCCGCGGCTCCCGGGCCCTGGCCGCAGCCGGACCGGGAGGTGGTGGCCCCGCCGGTGGGGGGATGGGTGCGCCATGCCACCTTCGGCCAGGGTCGGGTCCTGGAGGTGGAGGGGGAGGGTGCACGGGCCGTGGTCACCGTGCGCTTTGCCACCGGCGTGAAGCGGCTGGCGCTGGGGTACGCGCCCCTGGAGGTCCTCGCTGCGGGGGAGCGGCTGGAGCGGTAGACATGGCGGCCCAGTGGGGCGGGGAGCACCAAGGAGGAAAGCACCCCAGGCGCCGGAAAGGCCGTGCCAGCACCGGGAGCCGCCTGGAGGGGAAGGAGGGGCCCCCGCAGGAGCCAGGCAAATATGATAGTCTTATCGTGCACTCTGTACCCTGCAGAGGAAGATAATCCGTTACCACAATGTTACCTGGGAGGGGGGAGGAGATGGACGAGGTCCGGTCGAGGCGATACCGGTTCTTCGCCCGAAAGACCACCGCTAGGGTGAGGACGATCCCGCTCCTGCTGCTGGTGGCCGCACTGATCTTCACCCTGCCGACCGGCAGCGCCGCTCAGGCCCGGGTGGGGGCGTGGGTCGATGTGGTGCTGGCGGTGGAGGAGCCCAGCGACGCTGCGGCCATCAGCCGGCTGGAAGCCAACGACATCCAGGTCTGGTTCTCCGGCACGGCCAATCCCGAGCAGCGCAACCGCATCCAGCGGAGCCCGGGGCTGGCCTTCGCCACCTCCTACGGGCTCTACCACGAGCTGACCTTCAACCCCGTCGGACCCACCTTCCCGGGGACGACGCGGCTCAACCCCTTCTCTGTCCCCCGCATCCGGGAGGCGATGAACTGGCTGGTGGACCGGCGCCACATTGCCCAGGAGATCATGGGCGGCATGGGGACGCCGCGCTACCTGCCCATCAACACCGTCTTCCCCGACTACGCTCGCCTGGCCGACGTGGCCCGCAAGCTGGAGATCCGCTACGCGCCCAACCCCGACCGGGCCCGGGCGGTGATCAGCGAGGAGATGGGCAAGCTGGGAGCGACCCTGGTGGGCGGGAAGTGGCAGTACGGGGGTGCCCCGGTCACCCTGATCTTCCTGATCCGCACCGAGGACGAGCGGCGGCAGATCGGGGACTATGTGGCCGGTCTGCTGGAGGGGATCGGCTTCACCGTGGAGCGCCGCTACGGGCGGTCCGCGGAGCTGGCGCCGCTATGGATCGGCGGCGACCCGGCGGCCGGGCGGTGGCACATCTACACCGGCGGCTGGATCAGCACCCTGATCCAGCGGGATATGGCCGACAACTTCGACTTCTTCTACACCAAGCGGGGTCTCACCGACCCGCTCTGGCAGGCGTACAAGCCCTCTGACGCCTTCGACAAGGTAGCCGACAAGCTGGGGAAGCGGGACTTCACCTCGGTGGCCGAGCGCAACAAGCTCTTCGCCCAGGCCCTGGAGCTGGCCATGCAGGACTCGGTGCGGGTCTGGCTGGTGGAGCGTATCTCCGCCTGGCCGCGGCGGAAGGAGATCAAGGTGGTAGCCGACCTGGCCGCCGGCTACTCCGGCTCCCGCCTCTGGCCCTACACCCTGCGATACGAGGGGCGCACCGGCGGCACCATCCGCATGGGGCTGCCCAGCATCATCACCCAGCCGTGGAACCCCCTGGGCGGCTCCAACTGGATCTTCGACCAGACGCTGATCCGCTCCACGCAGGACTACGCAACCATTCCCGACCCCTTCACTGGCCTGGCGATGCCGCAGCGGGTGGAGCGGGCCGAGGTCACGGTGAAGCAGGGGCTCCCTGTGACCCGCACGCACTCCTGGGTCACCCTGCGCGCGGCGCCCCAGATCACCGTTCCCGGCGACGCCATCATCTCCTGGGACCCCAAGGAGCAGCGCTTCATCACCGTGCGGGAGAAGCACCCCACGGGACTGCGGGCCCTGACCAAGCGGGTGGTCTACTTCGAGAAGGACCTCTTTAAGAAAGTCCAGTGGCACGACGGCAGCCTCCTCACCATGGGTGACATCATGCTGGGGTGGATTCTCACCTTCGACCGGGCCATGGAGGCCAGCGCCATCTACGACCCGGCCGTCGTCCCGGCGTTCAGGTCCTTCGTGGAGCAGTTCCGCGGCTTCCGCATCGTCTCCGAGAACCCGCTGGTGGTGGAGTACTACTCGGACGAGTGGACCATGGACGCGGAGAACATGGCAGCGGGGGCGGCCGGGGCCTTCTGGCCCAACTACGGCTTCGGCCCCGGCGCCTGGCACAACGTGGCCGTGGGCATCCGCGCCGAGGCGGCCAAGGAGGTGGCCTTCTCCTCGGCCAAGGCGCGCCGCCTGAACGTGGAGTGGCTCAACTACGTGGCCGGCCCCACTCTGGCCGTCCTGGACAAGCACCTGGCGGCGGCGCGGGCGGAGAACTGGATACCCTACGCTCCCACCCTGAGCCGCTGGATCAAGCCCGAGGAGGCCCGCCAGCGCTACACCTTCCTCACCCACTGGCGCACCGGCCGCGGCCACTTCTGGGTGGGCACCGGCCCCTTGCTCATCCAGCGCGTCTCCCCGGTGGAAAAGATCGTGGAGCTGCGCCGCTTCGGCCGCTTCCCCGACCCCTCCACCAAGTGGGTGAAGTTCGATGAGCCGCGGCTGGCTGCGGTGGCAGTGAGCGGTCCTTCCAGCGTCCGGGTGGGCAGTGAGGGAGCCTTCGAAGTCAAGATCACTTACCGCGGCCGACCTTATCCGGCGGCGGACATCGAGGAGGTGAAGTACCTCCTCTTCGACGCCCGCGGTGAGCTGACAGCCAGCGGTGTGGCCAGGGCGGTTGGCGAGGTCTGGAAGGTCCACCTCTCTCCGGAGGTGACAGGGAAGCTGGCGCCGGGATCCAACCGGCTGGAGGTCATCGTTGTCTCCAAGGTGGTGAGCATCCCCAGCTTCGCCAGCGTCGGCT
>JAVKIA010000058.1 GCA_031459715.1 Armatimonadota bacterium
GCACCGGATCCTCCCCGACAGTCGGGACCGCAGTCAGCTGCCCTTCGACTACATCGAGCAGATCGTGGTCACCGACCGCGAGGCCTACAGCAAGGACCTGGATGCCTCTCCAGGCTTCCAGCGGTTCCGCCAGCGGAATCCGGCCTTCGTCGATCGCAAGCTGGATTTCTGGGCCGAGGTGGTGACGCCGGCACCGCTGGCAGGCGAACCGCCGCCGCCGGGCGTGGTATTCCGCTGGCAGGAGGTGCCCGAGGACACCGCTCGCCCCGGGGTTGCCCTGCGCCGGCACCGGGGCCGGGCCATGACGGCTGTGCTGGTGCGCCTCGCCCCCGGCATCACCGTTACCCCGCAGCGACACCCCGAGGAGCAGCTGGTGCACATGCTGAGCGGTCGGCTGCGCCTGCAGGTCGGGGACGAGGCGCGTGTGCTCGCGCCCGGAGATGCCGCCCTGATCCCGGCGAATATCCCACACACAGGCGAAGCGATCGGAGCCGAACCTGCTGTGTACCTTGAGGTTCTGGCCAAAGAAGCGGATGACACTGGAGGTGCAGGAAGATGACGGACGATAGGCATGACGCCCTGACCCGGCGTCAGTTCCTGGCCCGCTCGGCCGCCGCAGCAGGCGCGGCGGTCGCAGGCACCGGCGCAGCCGGCAGCCTGGCTGCGCTCCTCAAGCCTTTCGCGGTGAGGGCGGCCCCGGCCCGCGTGGCGACCCGGCCCCTGGTGTTCGTGGTGCGCACCGAGACCCTCACCCTGGACCCGCACCAGAACGACTTCGTTTACTCGCAAAACGCGCAGCGGCCGGTCTACGAGCCCCTGGTGGACTACATGCCCGACGGCAAAGGCGGCGCCAAGATCGCGCCGGTGCTGGCCACGGAGTGGCGCGCCTCCTCTGACGCGCGGGTGTACACGTTCCGGCTGCGGTCCGGCGTGCGGTTCTCCGACGGAACGCCTTTCGACGCCGAGGCCGCCAAGTGGAACTTCGAGCGCCTCAAGGCCGTAAACAAGGGGCCGGCGGCCCGCCTGCCGGCCATCGACCGGGTCGACGTCGTCGACCGGCTGACCGTGCGCGTCACCCTCAAGACGCCATTCGCGCCGTTCATCGAGGCGCTGGCCAAGACCCCATACATGGTCAGCCCTGCGACGCAGGCCCGGGCGCAGGCCGGCGACCTGGCCCAGCGCTGGCTCAACGACAACGCCGTGGGCACCGGACCCTACCTGCTGGAGAGCTGGGTGCGGGGCCAGCAGGTCACGTTCGTGCGCAACCCCGCTTACTGGCGGGGCTGGCAGGGCCCGCATGCCGAACGCATCGTCGTGCGGCTGGTGCGCGAGTCGGCAACCCAGCGCCTCATGCTCGAGACGGGCGAGGCCGACCTGGCCGACGGCATCGTCATCACCGACGCCGAGGCCCTCAAGAAGCACCCGGCGGTCGCCATCGAGGAGCACGACACGCCGGCGCAGATCCACATTATGATGCGCATGCGTGGCCCGTTCACCGACCCGCGGTTCCGGCAGGCGATGCGCGCGGTCTTCGGCTACAGTAGCTTTGTGGGCGGCGTCCTGCTCAACAAGGGCCGCATCCCCAACGGCCCCATCGCCCGGGGCATCTGGGCCCACGATCCCTCGCTGCCCCAGTTCCGGCGGGAACTGACCCGCGCCAAGCAGCTGATCCAGGAGGTGGGTCCTGCCCAGAAGACGTTCGTGCTGCAGACGATCTCGCCGTTCTTCCCTTACTATCCGCAGCTGTCCCAGATCTTCCAGCAGAACCTGGGCGAGGTGGGCATCAGCCTGACCATCGACGACAAGCCCGACGCAGCGGGGTTCATCGGCGCGCTGACCAGCCTGGACCGCGGGCCCGACATGTACGGCTGGGCCATCAACCCCGCCTACGACGACCCGCACGACATTCTGTTCCGGACCTACCACTCCACGATGACCCCGCCTACGGCCCAGAACTTCACATTCTACCGGAACCCGAAGGTAGACGAGCTGATCGACGGGGGCGTGTCGGTGCCCGACCGCGAGCGCCGCCGACCCTATTACAACCAGGTGCAGCGGTTGCTGCGCGACGATGGTCCTGCAATCTTCTGTGCCCAGTTCTTCCAGATCTTCGGGCGGTCGAAGAAACTGCACGGCTTCGAGTGGCACCCGTTCCTGTTCAACCTGCCGCCCGACTTCTACGCGCTGTGGGCGGAGGCATAGAGGCATGCCCCGCCACAGGATCCGGACGGCCCTCGAGGCGGAAGACCTCCTCCGGGGCTTGACCCTTCTCGGCACCGGGGGCGGCGGCCGTCCCGACAAGGGCCGTGAGTACCTGCTGCCCCACGTGACGGAGGGGCCTGGCCTAGAGTGGGTCGACGTGGCCGAGGTGCCCGACGACACTTGGGTCTGCACCACCTTCGGGATGGGGTCCATCGCGCCCACCCCGGTGCTGTCGGCGCGGGAGCGCGCTGCACTGGGCTACGGGGAGGTCACCGTCGCCCGCCCGCTGGCCGAGGCGGTGTCCGACCTGGCCGCGGCCAGCGGCCGGGCGGTCGGTGCCATCGTCCCGTTCGAACTGGGCGCCGGCAACACCGCCGGTCCGCTCGACGCCGCGGCGCGCCTGGGCCTGCTGGCCGTGGATGCCGACCTGGCCGGCCGCGCGGTGCCGGAACTGACGCAGACCACAGCTGCGCTGGCCGGCATTCCTCTCTGCCCCGTGGCGATCTGCGACTCGTGGGGCAACCGGCTGGTACTGCGGGAGGCGCACAGCCTGGCGGTGGCCGAGCGGATCGGCAAGATGATCAGCCTGGCCACCCGTCTGCCCGATCCCCGTCTCACCTGTGCGCACGCCGGCTACCTGATGCAGGGCGCGGACCTTCGCCGGGTGGGCGTGGCCGGGACGCTGACCCGCGCGCTGGCCGTGGGGCGGACGATCCGTGAGGCCCGGGAGGCCGGGCGCGACCCCCTGGCGGCGGCTGCGGCGGCACTCGGCGGGCGGGTGCTGTTCACCGGGGTGGTGACGTCGCATCCCTGGGAGAGCCGCGACGGGTACATGATCGGGGAGACGCACCTGGACGGCACGACGGCCCACCGGGGACAACGGCTGCGCATCTGGTACAAGAACGAGAACCACATCGCCTGGCTCGACGGCCAGCCGTGCGCCACGAGCCCGGACCTGATCATGGTGGCAGAGGCCCCCTCAGGCGAGCCCTATACCAACACCGACCTCCCTGTCGGCGCCGAGGTGGGGGTGCTGGTGGCCCCAGCGCCGCCGGCCCTCCGGACCCCGGCGGGCCTGGCGGCGCTGGGGCCGGGCCATTTCGGATTCGATATCCCCTACCTACCCGCCGACGTCGCGCCCATGGGCCGGGCCTGACCTGACGGCTGTGCTTCCCTACCTCTTGCGGCGACTGGTCAGCCTGGTGTTCGTGCTGTGGGGTATGTCGGTGCTGACGTTCACCATCTCGCACGTCATCCCGGCCGATCCCGCCGCGGCCGCCGCCGGCTTCAACGCCACGGCCGAGCAGATCGAACAGTACCGCCGCGAACTGGGCCTGGACCGGCCGCTGCCCCAGCAGTACCTGCGCTATGTGGCTGGCATCGTGCTGCGCGGCGACCTGGGCCGGTCAATCCTGAACCAGCGGCCCGTGCGCGATGACATCGCCACGTTCTTGCCGGCCAGCGTCGAGCTGGCCCTGGTCTCGCTGGCGCTGTGCGTGCCGCTGGGCATCGCACTGGGCGCGTTCGCCGCCGTGCGCGCCGGCCGCCTGGCCGACGCCGCCACCCGCGCGTTCGCCATCCTGGGCGTTTCCATGCCGGTCTTCATCGTGGCCCTGCTCTTTCAGTTACTCTTCTACAAAGAGCTGCGGTTGTTCCCCTCAGGGGGCCGGCTGAGCGATGCCGTGGCGCGGCCCGCGGTGGTGACAGGTTTCCTGCTGGTGGACAGCGCCCTGGCTGGCAACTGGCCCGCCTTCGTCTCGGCCCTGCACTACCTGGCCTTGCCGGCAGCGACCCTGGCCGTGGCCAACCTGGCGGTCATCACGCGCATGACCCGCAGCAGCATGCTCGAGGTGCTGACCGCCGACTACATCCGCACCGCGCGCGCTAAGGGGCTCGGGGCGGGCCGGGTGCTGGTCCACCACGCCCTGCGCAACGCCATGATCCCGGTGGTGACCGTCATCGGGCTGCAGACCGCCGCGCTCATCGCTTACGCGTTCCTGGTTGAGTACATCTTCTCGTGGCCGGGGATCGGCTCGTACGCGGTCCGCGCGATCCTGGGCCTCGACTTCCAGCCGATCATGGGGATCACGCTACTGTTCTCGCTGGTCTATGTCGTGGTGAACTTCCTGGTCGACCTGGCCTACCTGGTACTCGACCCGCGCATTCGGTACTGACCCGCGCCGTGCGCCGCCTGTCTTCCTCCGCCATCGCCCTGCCCGCCGCCTGGCCCGAGCCGGTCCGCCGGCCGACGAGCGTCTGGCGGCGCCTGCGGGGCAACGCCGGCGCGGTGGCCGGGCTGTTGCTGCTGGGCGCCATCGGCGCGGTGGCGCTGCTGAGCACCGTCTACCTGCCGCGGGACCCCTACGCCATCGCCGTGGAGCAGCGGTTCCAGCCCCCCGGAGCGGCACACCCGTTTGGCACCGACGACCTGGGCCGCGACGTGCTGAGCCGCGTGATGGTAGGTGCGCGGGTCTCCCTGGCTGTGGCAGGGTTCGTGCTGGCCGTGGCGAGCGCCCTGGGTGTGCCGCTGGGCATCGTTGCCGGCTACCGCGGCGGGCTGGTCGACGAGGTCATCATGCGCATTGCCGATACCTTCCTGGCGTTCCCTTCGTTCCTGCTGGCCATGGCCATCGTGGCGGCGCTGGGCGCCAGCCTCGCCAACGCGGTCCTGGCCGTGGGCATCGCCTGGTGGCCGCGATACGCGCGGTTGATGCGGGGCCAGGTGCTGTCCCTGATGCACCTCCCCTACGTCGAGGCGGCGCGGGCGATCGGGGCAGGCGAGGCGCGGGTGCTGGCCCGCCATCTCCTGCCCAACTGCCTGGCTCCGCTGCTCGTGCAGCTGGCGACTGACGCGGGCAACGCCATCCTGATCACCGCCAGCCTGAGCTTCGTGGGCCTGGGGGCGAAGCCGCCGCTGCCCGAGTGGGGGTTCATGGTCGCCCAGGGGCGCCAGTTTCTGCTGACGGCGTGGTGGGTGCCCATCGCCCCTGGAGTCGCCATCGGCGCGACAGTGGCGGCCTTCATGTTCATGGGCGACGGGCTGCGGGACTTGCTGGACCCCCGGCTGCGGGGGAGGCTGACCTGAATCGTGGGCACGGTGAGGTCAAGCTACCCGGAGCTCCGGAATATGACAGCCAACCGCCGGGAGAGACATGCCTGACTGGCTGGAGTTTGCCCGCAATGTGTCCCTTGAGCGCCTGATGCAGGATCTCCGGGTGATCACGCAGTGGGAGCGGTTATCGGGTTCAGCTGAAGAGCGGCGGGCGTTTGAGTACATCCAGCGGGAGCTCGCCTCGGCAGGTCTGCGCACGCAGGTCCTGGAGCACGACGCCCTCATCAGTCTTCCCCGTAACGCGGCACTGCATGTCCACGGACCGGAGTCCGCAGACATTCCCTGCATCACCCACAGCTTCTCGGCGGCCACCGGTCCTCAGGGGCTGGAGGCGCAGGCCATCTACCTGGCCGATGAAGCGGCCGGCCTGGCCCCACACGACCGCGACGTGCGTGGACGGATCGCGGTTGTAGACGGGCTGGCCATGCCCGAGCAAGTGGCCCAGCTTCAGGCAGCAGGTGCCGCCGGTGCAGTCTTCCTGAACCGCGATCCGCTCGTGCACGAGATGATTGTGTCCACCGTGTGGGGAAGTCCAACGCCGGACCGGCTGGCGCAGCTCCCTGCTATCCCTGTGGTGTCGGCAGCCGGAACTGCCGCAGAACGGCTCCGGGCTGCGCTGCGGGCGGAACGCCCCCTGCGGATTCGCATGGCCACAGAGGTGGAGACGGGGTGGCGCAGGCTTCCGCTGCTGGTGGCCGATGTGGCTGGGGCCCTTGAGGATACCTACGTCCTGGTAGCTGGCCACGTAGACTCCTGGTACGTGGGCGCCATGGACAACGGTGGCGCCAACGCTGCCATGATGGAGATCGGGCGACTGATGGCCCATGCCCGCCCCTACCGAGGGCTGCGCCTGGCTTTCTGGTCCGGCCACTCCCACGGTCGGTATGCAGGATCCGCCTGGTACGCCGACAACTTCTGGGAAGACCTGGCGCACCGCTGCGCGGTGCATCTCTATGTAGACTCCATTGGCGGGCGGGGCGCCAGCGTGCTTGCAGGAGGGTACTGCATGCCGGAAACGAGGGCGATCGGTGCTGCCGTCGTCCGCCGGATCGCCCGGCAGCAGTTCCGCGGCACACGCGTGGGGCGCACGGGAGATCAGTCTTTCCTGGGGATCGGCATCCCCTCGTTGTTCATGACGCTGTCCGAGCATCCTCCTTTTGGGCCGGAGGCCAGCCGAGACTTTGCGCTCACCGGGAGCAACAGCGGCGGGCTTGGCTGGTGGTGGCACACACCCCAGGACCTGATGGACAAGGTTGATCCACACAACCTCCTGCGCGACGCCCAGATCTATGCCGCAGCCACGTACTGGCTGTGCACAGCCCCGGTGCTGCCCCTGGACTACGCAGCCGTAGCCAGGGACGTGACCGCAAAGCTCAGGGAACTGCAGGCGCGCCTGAACGGTCGGTTCGACCTGTCTGCCTGCCTGGCGCAGGCGCGAGCCCTCCTGGTGGCGACCCGAGCCCTCCAGCTCCGGGCAACAAGGGACCACGGGCTGCGGCCCCGGGGTGCGGAGAGGATTAACCGGGCTCTGATGGCCCTTGGCCGCGTGCTCATCCCCGTCCTGTACACCCGAGCGGGTCGATTCGACCACGATCCCGCCACCACCATTCCCGTCCTGCCGCCCCTGGTGGAAGCGGAGCAGCTGGCGGCGGCACCGGAGGGCTCGCCGGAAGCGCGAGCATTGACCATCGCGGCAACGCGAGGCAGGAATCTCCTGCTGCAGGCGCTGCGCACTGCGCGGGAGATTGCAGAGGAGGCGGCTGGATAGGCGTGCAGTTCATCGTCGTGGGGGCGGGAGCGATCGGCGGGACCGTCGGGGCGTATCTTTTGCGCGGCGGCTATGAAGTGCTGTTCGTCGATGCAGACGCCGCGCACGTGGATGCCATCAATTCGGCTGGGCTGACGGTGGAAGGCCTGGAGACGTTTACGGTACGTGCCCGGGCGATACTCCCTGCCGAGCTCGAGGAGGTCCTCCTAAGTGGGGACACCACCCAGGTTGCCGATAGCCTGCGTCCCATCGAGGGACCCGTACTCCTGTGTGTAAAGGCGATGCACACCGAGGCGGCTCTGGGTCCGGTGGTGCCGTTGCTGGGTCGTGAGGGCTACATCGTCTCGCTGCAGAACGGCTTGAACGAGCACACCATTGCTGCCCGCGTGGGCCCTGAGCGCACGGTGGGGGCGTTCGTGAACTTCGGGGCTGACTACCTGGCTCCGGGGCGGGTCACGTACGGGGGGAGAGGCGCTCTCTACTTCGGCGAGCTGGACGGCAGGATCTCAGAGCGCGTCCGCATGCTGGCCGAGGTCTTCCGCCAGGCATTCCTCCCCAACACGATGGCCACTGACAATATCTGGGGGTACCTCTGGGGCAAGCTGGGCTACGGCTCGATGCTCTTCGCCACGGCCCTGGTGGACGAGTCGATTGCGGATGTGCTGGGTCACCTGCCTTTTCGGCCGATGCTGGCGAACCTGGCCGCTGAGACTATCCGCGTTGCGGAAGCCGAGGGCGTGCGTTGCGAGGGGTTCGACGGTTACGACCCGGCTGCCTTTGCTTTCCGAGAGCCGCGGGACTGGTCGGGCATTGCCGCCAGCCTGGACCGCCTGGTGGAATTCAACCGGCGGTCACTGAAAGCCAAGAGCGGCGTGTGGCGGGACCTTGCTGTCCGCCGCCGCAAGACCGAAGTCGACCAGATCGTTGGCGCCGTGGTGACTGTGGCGGCGCGTCATGGGGTCCCCGTGCCCCTCAATGCGCGGCTCCAGGAGATGATTCACGACCTGGAGGAGGGGCGGCGACGCATGCACAGGGACAACTTGGCGGAGTTGAGCGCATTGAACGCGGAGGTGTACGGGGAATGAGCCGTGTCGCCTTTGCCCACCTGCAGCCCGGACGGGGCGGTCGGGAGCAGGGAATGGTTCGCATCCCGGGCGTGGAGCCTGATTGGGAAGTACCAGCGGTGGTGGTTCGAGGGGCAGGCGATGGTCCCACGCTCACCATCACCGCTGGCGTGCATGCGGCCGAGTACGCGGGCATCGCGGCGGCCATCCGGCTGGGGCAGGAGCTGGATCCGGCCAGGCTGCGGGGCACGGTCATCGTCGTCTCCCTGATCAACACACCGGGATTCTACGCGCGCAGCATGTACATCAATCCTCGCGACGGCAAGAACATCAACCGTACCTTTCCGGGGGACATGGCGGGCTCGCCCTCTGAGCGTGTCACGCACTTCCTCACCAGCGAGCTGATCAGGGGCAGCGACGCCTACATCGACCTGCATGGCGGCGACATGATCGAGAGCCTTATCCCGTTTGCCATCTACCAGCAGACCGGCAACGCCGGGCTCGATCGCAGCGCAGAAGCCATGGCAGAGGCGTTCGGCCTGGACTACGTCATCGCCGCTCCGCCGGACGCGGTTCCCGGGGCTTCCTACGTCGCTGCGGCGCGCCTGGGAATTCCTGCCATCATTGCCGAGGTGGGGCAGCAGGGCGTGCTGGATCCGGTTTCCGTGGAACGGCACGTCCGGGGCGTAACAAACGTCATGGTCCGCCTGGGCATGCTCCAGGGCCAGGTCGTCCTCCGGGCGACCCCCAGGCGGTTCTCTCGCTTCCTCTGGGTGCGGGCCCCGGTCGAGGGCGCGTTCTATCCGGTCGTCAGCACGGGCCAGATGGTGGAGCAGGGTCAAATCATCGGCGAGGTGCGCGATCTCTTCGGGCACCCCCTGGCAGGGCTGGAGGCGCCGGCGGGGGGCGTGGTGCTGTTTATGGTCACAGCCCTTGCGGTGCGCAAGGACGATCCGCTGTTTGGGATCGGCGCACAAGAAGACCCGTGGCAGGATGGCTTCTCCACCGGCCGCTCAGGCTCGTGGGTCCAGGGCATCGCGCAGCCCGTCGCCCAGCAGGTTGAAACCCAGGACTGCCACCGCAATGGCCAGGCCCGGGAAGGTGGCGATGTGTGGCGCGATGAGCAGGAAGTCGCGCCCCGTGCTGACCATCAGCCCCCATGAGGGCGTGGGCGGCTGCACGCCCAGACCCAGGAAGGACAGCGCCGCTTCCAGCAGGATGGCGTTGGCCATGTAGAGCGCAGAGTAGACGATGGCGACGGAGATGCAGTTGGGCAGGATGTGCCGGGTGATGATGCGGCCTGTGCTGGCACCGATGGCACGGGCGGCCTGTACGTATTCCTGCTCCTTCACCGACAGCACCGTGCCCCTGCTCACGCGGGCAAAGCCCGGGGTCGCCCAGATTCCCACGGCCAGAACGGTGTTCATCAGGCCCGGTCCCAGCGCGCTGATGATGACGATAGCCAGCAGCAGGTAAGGGAACGCGAGCAGAACGTCCATCACCCGCATCGCCACCTGATCCACCAGGTGGCCATAGTAGGCCGATACGGTCCCGAGCGCCGTCCCCAGCACCAGGGCAATGAGTACTGACATCCCGCCGGCCAGTAACGCCACCCGGC
>JAVKIA010000059.1 GCA_031459715.1 Armatimonadota bacterium
CGCCGCCCGGGCCGCCCGCAGCGCCACCCCCCGGCGGGAGAGCGTGGTCAGAGCCAGCGCCGTGGCGTCGGCGGCGTGGTGAGCTGGAGGCGCCGCCAGGCCCAGCGCCTGCGCCACCACCGCCTGCACCTGGGCCTTACTCGCCCGCCCCGAGCCGGTCAGCGCCCGCTTCACCGCCGCCGGGCTCAGGTTCTCCACCGGGATGCCTGCTTGGGCCGCCGCCAGGGAGATGGCCCCCCGCAGGTGGGCCAGGTGCAGGGCTGTGCGCGGGAAGGTATGGTGGGCGAAGATGTCCTCCAGCGCCACCACCTGTGGACGGTGCTCCCGCAGGATGGCGGACAGGTGGCGGTGCACCTCGGCCACGCGCGCTGCCAGCTCCGGCTGCGCGCTGCGGATGAGACCCAGCTCAATCGCCCGGCAGCCCTGGCGGTCGCCCTGGACGATGCTGTAACCGGTGACCCGAAGGCCGGGGTCGATACCCAGCGCGGTGATCATCCGCACAGGTGTTCGTCGTCGCGGCGGAAGCCACCTGCTACCTCTCGGCCGCAGGTCACGGCAGGGCCTGGGGCGACCGAAGGTGTATCGCCTTCTGCCGGATGGCGCCGAGGTGGTAGGCGATGTGCGCCACAGCGGCCACGGCCTGGCCAAAGGCTTCCGCCTCCCTCGCAGCGTGGGCCTCCACCGTGCGGCTCAGCTCCTGGTACCTTTGTCGCAGGTCCTGCTGCAGCCGCTCCCACCGCGGGCCATCAACCGCGCTGACGCGCCAGGCCGCATCCAGGGACGCCAGGGTGCTAAACAACCCCGCCTCGGGGCGGTTGTCGGTGAAGTAGCTCCACTGCTGGGCCGGCCCCTCGCACGCTTCCCGCAACACGGCCAGGAGCTGACCGATTGCCATCTCTAGTGTGGTCTCCGACACACGACCCTCCCTGAGGGAAGAAGAGCAGCGGGCAGACTTTCACCCGGCCCGAGGCATCCCGCCGGGGCGGAACCAGACACCGTCCTTTAGGCGAAGTCTACCCGGCCTGTTGCAGGATCTCCTCCGGGATGTCGAAGTTGGCGTAGGCGCGCTGCACGTCCTCGTGATCCTCCAGCGCCTCCATAAGCTGGAGGAGCTGCCTGGCCTCCTTGCCCTCCACCCGGACAGTGCTGCGCGGCAGCATGGTCACATCGGCGGAGACCAGGGGGATGCCGCGCGCCTGCAGTGCCTGCTTCACCCGCAGGAAGTCCTCGGGCGCGGTGATGACCTCGTAGGTCTCGTCGCTGGTGCGGACGTCCTCGGCGCCGGCCTCCAGGGCCACCAGCATCAGGTCGTCCTCGGTCACGGCGTGTCTGTCCACCTGGAGCTCGCCCTTCTGCTCGAACATCCAGGCGACCGAACCGGCTTCCCCGAAGCGCCCCCCGTGCCGGGTGAAGAGGGCACGCACCTCGCTGGCGGTGCGGTTGCGGTTGTCGGTGACGGCCTCCACCAGCACGGCCACCCCGCCCGGCGCATACCCCTCATAGGTGACCCGCTCCAGCGCCGCCCCACTCCCCTCGCCGGTGCCGCGCTGAATGGCGCGCTGTATGTTCTCGTTGGGCATGCCGGCCTCGCGGGCCCGCTCGATGGCCGTGCGCAGGCGCGGGTTGCCCTCCGGGTTCCCGCCGCCCTCCTTGGCCGCCACGGTGATCTCTCGGGAGAGACGGCTGAAGAGCTTGCCTCGCACCTGGTCCATCTTCTGCTTCTTTATGCGGATATTGTGCCACTTCGAGTGGCCGGACATGGTTCCCTCCCCCCGCGGACTCCACTACCAAATTATAGCCCATCGGCGTGGACTGCTCCGGGCAGGAGGCCTGTCAGGCTCCCGCGTCGATCACGGTGATCGTCTTTGAGGTGGAGGCGCCCTGCGGCGCGGTGGCGGTGACCGTGATCACGTAGCGGATCCCCCGCACAGGGAAGGCGGGACGGAAGTCGAAGACAAAGCGGCCCTGGTCGTCCGCGGGGATGAAACTCTCCACGATGCGCACAGCCACCAGCCCGCTGTCCGCCGCAACCACGATGCGGATGGTGGCTCCGGGTGAGGCCCGCCCGGTGACGGCAAACGGCGTGCGCACCTGGGCCCCGTCGGTGGGCGTCTCGATCACCAGCGCCGGGCCCGGGAGCGGGGCGGAGGCACCCTCAGGCGGAGGTGTGGGCAGCGGTTCTGGTTCCGGTGGCGGTTCCGTCCCCCGGATGTAGAGCTCACCGCCCCGCTGCACGATCTCCTCCGGCCGCGGCCAGTCGTCCGGAGGGACGCCCTGTAGCGCCGGCTTCATGAAGCTGGCCCAGATCTCTGCAGGCAGGCCCCCGCCGACCACGCGCCGCATGGGCGTGTTGTCATCGTTTCCCACCCAGACCGCAGCCACCAGGTGCGGGGTGTAGCCGATGAACCAGGCGTTGCGGTAATCATCGGTGGTACCCGTCTTCCCGGCGGCGGGACGGCCCAGGGCGGCGGCCCGTCCCGTCCCCCGGGTGATCACGCCCTTCAGGATATCTGTCATCAGGTAGGCCACCGCCGGCGGCAGGGCCACCTCACGCTCCGGGTAGGCCTCGTACAGCACCCGGCCCTCGGCGTCCGTGACCTTGCCGATGGCCACCGGGCGGACGCGCACGCCCAGGTTGGCCAGCACCCCGTAGGCCGAGGCCATCTCCAACGGCGTCACGTCGGCGGTGCCCAGGGCCAGGGAGAGGTGCGGCTGCAGGGGACTGGTGATGCCCATGCGCTTGGCGTATTCCACCACCCGGTCTGCGCCCAGCTCGGCGATAGTCTTGGCGGCGGGGACGTTCACCGACTGTTCCACTGCCTGCCGCAGCCGGATGGGCCCGCGGAACTTCCCGTCGTAGTTCTTGGGCTTCCACGGCTTGGACCCACGGATCTCGAAGACGACCGGCGTGTCCTCCAACACCCTGTCTGGGGTGAAGCCGTTGGCCAGCGCGGTGACGTAGATAAAGGGCTTGAACGCCGAGCCGGGCTGGCGGCGTGCCTGCCAGGCTCGGTTAAACTGGCTCTGGGCGAAGTCGTAACCTCCGATCATGGCCTTGATGTGGCCGGTGCGCGGGTCGATGGCCACCAGCGCCCCCTGGGAGAGCCGGAGGTTGCGCTCCTGGCCCCGCTCGATCCCCCGGCGGACGGCCTTCTCCGCCAGTGCCTGCAGGCGGACGTCCAGCGTGGTGTAGACCTCCAGGCCGCCGCGGTAGACCGAGTCCTCGCCGAACCGCTCCAGCAGCTGCGGCAGGATGAAGGAGACGAAGTAAGGGGCGCGGATGCCTACCAGTCCGGCACTGGGGGGCTTCAGGATGATGGTCTGCTTCCTGGCCGCCGCTGCCTGCGCCGGACTGATCATTCCCAGCGCGACCATCCGCTCCAGCACCAGCGCCTGCCGCGCCCGGGCCAGTGCCATGTTGCGGTAGGGGGTGTAGACGGACGGCGCCCGGATGATCCCCGCGAGCATCGCCCCCTCAGCCAGGGTCAGCTCTGCAGCCGGCTTGCCGAAGTACACCCGCGCGGCCATCTCGATCCCGTAGGCGCCCTGGCCGAAGTAGTACTCGTTCAGGTAGCGCTCCAGGATCTCGTCCTTGGTCAGTCGCCGCTCGATCTCCAGGGCCAGGGCGATCTCGGTCAGCTTGCGGCTGACGGCGCGCTCCCGGCTCAGGAACAGCAGGCGGGCCAGCTGCTGGGTGATGGTGCTGCCGCCCTCCACCAGCTCCCCCGACTGCAGGTTGTGCCACATGGCCCGGGCGATGCCGATCAGGTCCACGCCCCGGTGCTGGTAGAAGCGGGCGTCCTCGATGGCCAGCACCGCCTGGCGCACGTGCAGCGGAATCTGCTGCAGGGGGACGGTGGCCCGGTTCTCCCGGAAGAGGCTGGCCACCAGCTCCCCGTTGGCCGCGTAGATGCGGGTGGCCCGGCTGGGCGGGCTGAAGACACGGGTGACGTCGGGCAGGTCGCGGCGGGCCACCGCCACCACCACACCGGCGCCCACCCCCAGCGCGACCAATGCGACGAGGATCAGGACGACCAGCACGGTCGCCAGCAGGGAAAGGCGGGAGCGTCGGGGGGCACGACGGATGGGGGAGCCGCTGCCGCGGTGCTGCGAGGATCGGGTCGGAAGCGCGGTCATCGCGTGGTTTCTTTATACCGCAAAAAGGCCTGGCGCCGCCAGCAGCCGCCGGGGGGAGGTGATCGGGGTCATCACCCGTCTGCTGATTGCCCCCGAAGCCCCGCTGGGCGGTATGGCTGACCTCCGCGTTGTGGAATCAATCCAGGAGCGAAAGGCCGTCATAGCCGGCCTGGGGGAGGCTTTCATCGCCCTGCCCGGGGGAATCGGCACGCTGGACGAGTTCTTCGGGGTTGTGTCCTGGACCCAGTTGGGACTGCAGCGCAAACCCTGCGGCCTGCTCAACGTTTCGGGGTACTACGACCGGCTGATCGCCTTCCTGGACCACGCCCTGGAGGAGGGCTTCATCCGGCCAGAGCACCGGCCGCCTATCCAGGTGGGCACACGGCCGGAGGAGCTGCTGCAGCGCTGGGGATCGCGTAGTCCGCCGCCCTCAGTGCCGGGCCACAGGCAGCAACCCGTGGCGCCGTCGAACGTCGTTGATCGTCTCCAGGACCCCGCGTTCCACCGGGTAGTCCGGCCGAAAGCCGATTTCGGCCTGCAACGCCGAGTCATCGAGCTCCCAGGCGAGGCCGAATGTCCCCGGGAAGTACTCAATCTGAGCCCCGGGGAGGAGCTGGGTGATGTAGCTACCCACCTCGCGGATGGACCGCACATCGAAACGCGTGTTAAAGACCAGTGTGCGCGTGCGCTCAACCCGAAGGTAGTACTCGATGGGCCTGGCTATGTCCTCCACAGAACTCGCCCAGACCACCTTCTTCAGATCCCAGAGGCGCGCCGCCTCCAGCACCGCCAGGTGGCTGCCCACGTTCACCTGCACGGCTTGCGGTGGATTGAGGTCACAGGCCGGATGCAGCAACGAGGCCAGGTGCGCAATGCGGTCGACGCGGTGAGTACGGATGGCCTCACCGAGATCCCGCAGGCTCTCCGCATGGCCGGGAACCACGATAACGGCGCCAAGCTCCTCAGGGGTGAGGATCTCCTGCAGGACATTGACCGGGGACGGATCGAGGAGCACGACCTTCTGCCCGGCACGCACCAGCCGGCGTGCCAGGTGCGCACCGATGAAGCCAGTCCCTCCGGTAATGAGCACACCCATGGAGGAGTCCTCCTCCGGATCCGCGCGCCCTGCTCACCCGACCCGCCTGGAGACCGCTCCCCGCAGGCGTCCCAGGGCGGGAACCAGCACAATGAGCAGGGTAGCCATGAGCAGCGCTACCGTCAGCGGCCTGGTGAAGACCACCCACAACTCGCGCTGGTACAGGAGCAGGGTTTGTCGGAAGTACACTTCCAGCAGCGGCCCCAGGACGAACCCCACCACCAGCGGAGCAAGAGGGAGGCCTACCTGCCGCAACCCGTAGCCCAGCACGCCCGCAGCCAGCATGACGGCCACGTCAAAGAGGCGGTTGTTCACGGAGTAGGTCCCCACCACCGAGATGGTGACTACGAGGGGAACGAGGATCACCATCGGGGTGCGGGTGATGCTGGCAAACAGGGGCACCAGGGGCAGGTTCAGGACCAGAAGCATGGCGTTCCCGATGTACATACTGGCCACAAGCCCCCAGAAGACATCCGGGTGCTGGGACATCAGCAGAGGGCCGGGAGTCACCCCGTGGACGACGAATCCCCCAAGCAACATGGCTGTGGCCGGGGCAAACGGCAACCCCAGCGCCAGGAGCGGCACCAGCGCCCCAGACGTGGCTGCGTTGTTGGCAGCTTCCGGACCGGCCACCCCCTCGATGGCGCCCCGGCCGAACTCCTCCGGCCATCGGGAAAGGCGCCGCTCGGTGGTGTACGAGGCCAGAGACGAGAGTAGCGGGGCGGGGCCGGGAATCAACCCGATGCCGAAGCCAAGGACGCTACCGCGGAGAATCGGTCCCAGGGAGCGCCGCAGCTCTGCAAAGGATGGATAGAGCCCGCGGAATCCCACCGGGACGGACGTGACACCGCGCGATTGTTGCCCTACGATGCTCAGCATCTCGGCGAAGCCGAAGAGCCCGATGACCAGCGCGGGAAGCGCAATGCCACCGCGGAGCGCCAGCTTCCCGAAGGTAAACCGGTCGACACCCGACATCAGGTCGGGCCCGACCGTTCCCAGGGCGATTCCGAAGAGCGCCATCATAACGGAGTGCGATGCCGCGCCGCCAGTCAGGCGCGTGAGGAGGGCCAAGCCCAGGAGGCAAACGCTGAAGTACTCGGCCGGGCCAAATGCCAGCGCCGCACTCGCCAGGGCGGGGGCGAAGAATGTCAGCCCGATCACACCCAGGGTCCCCGCGACGTACGAGCCGATGGCGGCGATGGCCAGCGCCGCTCCGGCCCGCCCTTTGCGGGCCATCTGATAGCCATCGAAGACGGTGACCATGCTTGCCGCCTCGCCAGGGACACTCACCAGGATGGAGGT
This sequence comes from Armatimonadota bacterium, assembly GCA_031459715.1. Taxonomy (NCBI): domain Bacteria; kingdom Bacillati; phylum Candidatus Sysuimicrobiota; class Candidatus Sysuimicrobiia; order Candidatus Sysuimicrobiales; family Candidatus Humicultoraceae; genus Candidatus Humicultor; species Candidatus Humicultor tengchongensis. The sequence goes on from JAVKIA010000059.1 coordinate 6,536, forward strand.
CGTGCTCCCGCCGTACATAGCGCCATAGTAGATACCGGCCAGCATGATCATGGCGGCGCTGGTGTCAAGGGTGAAGGTAAAGGGAAAGAGGAGAGCCATGGTGGCCACGGAGCCGATCCCGGGGAGGACGCCCACGATAGTGCCGATGGTGACACCGAAGAGTGCGGCAGCCAGGTTCCGTGCGCTCAGCGCCACGGCAAACCCGTGCAGCAGTCCTTCCACGGCGCTCACAGGGGAATCGTGCCGCCGATGTCCAGTACGACCGTCTTCAGGTCAGCCATCTCCAGCAGGGTATACTTCCCTCCCCTGCGCCCGACACCGCTTATGGTGCCCGAGGCGCCTCCGCGGGGAAGGCGCGGATCACCCGGGAAGCTGTTGTCGTTAATGTTCACCAACCCGACCCGCAGGCGCTCCGCCAGCCGAAAGGCGCGGGCCACGTCCCGGGTAAAGATGGCTGCGGTATGGCCATAGGGACTGGCCTGAGCCAGCCGCAGGACATCAGCCTCGTCATCGAAGGGGACGAGGGCAGCCACAGGGCCGAATGTCTCCTCCAGGTGAAGACGACTGTCCGGTGGCACATCCGCCACCACTGCAGGAAGGAAGTACAGGGGCGTGGGGAACCCCTGCAGGCGCCGGCCACCAAACACGACACGCGCGCCGCGTGCGCTGGCGTCAGCCAGGTGCTCTTCCACTGTGCGCGCTGTGCGCTCGTTGTGCAAGGGACCCATGACTGTCTCCCGCTGGAAGGGATCCCCCACCCTGATCCGGCTCATAGCTTCCCTGAGCCGCACAGCCAGCGGGTCCTGTAGAGATCGATGGACCAGGACCCGCCCGGTCGCCGAGCATACCTGTCCTGCATTCCTGGTGCACCCCGTCAGGATCCTGGGCACTGCCAGATCCAGGTCCGCGTCGGCGAACACCACGGTCGGGCCATTGCCGCCCAGTTCCAGCAACTGCGGCTTCCCTGCAGCACGCGCCGCTACGGCTCGCCCCGTCGCCGAGCTCCCCACGAAAGCCACGGCATCGGTGCCCTCGTGTCCGGCGATTTCGTCGCCCACAACCGGCCCGGGGCCGAGAACGAGGTTGGCCACGCCCGGCGGAAGCGGCGCCTCCACCAGGCACTCCATGAGTTTGACCGCGCAAGTAGAGGTGGTCGGTGCTGGTACCCAGACGAAGCTGTTTCCCATGACCAGTGCGGCACTGATCAACTGGCTGGGGATCCCCACGGGGAAGTTCCAGGGCGTAATGATAGCGTACACTCCGCGGGGCTGGAGGAAAGTCAAGGCCCGCTTGTGCGGGTTCTCCACCGGGAGCAGTGGTGTCTCCAGCGCCATGGCGTACTCGGCCGCCAGGCGGAACCAGCCGGCCGCGTTCTGCACCTCCACTCTCGCTTCCGCGTGCAGCGGTTTCCCCTGCTCCAGGGTGATCCAGCCGGCCAACGCCTCCGCACGCTCCTGAATTAGGTCGGCGATGCGGCGGCAGAGGCGGACCCGCTCCGCCAGCGGGGTGTGCCCCCAGGTGGCTTGCGCCTCTCTCGCTGCGGCAAGCGCCTCGCGGGCATCCTCGCGCACCCCCCAGGGGACCACGGCCACGGGGCGCCCGGTGGCCGGGCTCACAATGGTGGTCCGTTGCCCGGACCGCCCGTTCACCCACTGGCCCCCGATGTACATGGCCAGTGGGATGGGCTCTGCCGTGGCCAGAGGGATGGACGTTCCGCGGTTGGAGGGAACTTCCATCGCAGGCTGTCCTCGACCAGAGAGTAAACTGACTAGGACTTGCATGTTACATTCTAAATGTAAAAGTATTACAATTCAAGCAGATTCGTACTGGTCTCCGAGCGGCTGGGATGGGTGCCTGGGATGTACTCGCCTGAAACCAAGCAGCGGGACTTCGTGCTTACCATCCCGTTCGCGCCGGGTGGCGTTGTCGACGCCATGGGGCGGGGGCTAGCGGAGGCTGCGCGCCCCCACCTCCCGGCACCGCTGCGGCTGCAGTACCGCCCGGGTGACGATGGCACGGTGGGCATCGTCGAGGTCCTCCGCGCTCCCCCGGACGGCCGCACCCTGGGACTTGCGGCTGTGGCCATCCTCGCAGTTCAACCGCATTTGCGCAAACTGCCGTACCGGTCTCCCGCCGACTGCGCACCGATCATCCGCATCGCCAGCATCCCGACCGTCCTGGTGGTGCGCCAGGATGCTTCCTGGCCCTCGCTTGCGGCGCTGCTCGAGGAAGCCCGGGCGCGGCCTGGCCGCCTGCGCCTGGGCCTTCCCGGCATCGGCAGAATCTCACACCTGAACGTGGCCCAGCTCCTGCACCTGGCCGGCGCACGCGTCACCGAGGTTGTCTTTGAAGGCCCCCAGCAGCTAGACGGCCTGCTGCAGGGTCAGGTGGATCTGGCAGTGGCGAATCAGAATGCCGTCCTCCGGGGCGTGCGGGCCGGCCACCTGCGCGTTCTTCTCGTCTTCCACACCCGGAGGTCACCACTGTTCCCCAGTGCCCCGTCGGCGCGCGAGTGCGGCTATGACCTGACGCTTGGTCCCTACCACTTCATGCTCGCACCCCGAGAGACACCTGCGGAAGTCATTCAAACGCTCCACGAGGCCTTCCGCGCTGCACTCACCGCGCCATCATTTGCCGCGGTGGCGTCGGAGCAGGGCTTCACCATCGACTACCAGGGGCCAGAGGCCCTGGCCGCCGACCTGGCGGAGCTGTTCGAACGGTACGGCCGCCTGGTGCGCATGCTGGGGCTCTCCGGGGCGGCAGGAATCCAGAAGGGATCCTCCATGACCCCTCAACACCTGGAATCGAGGAGGGAAGCACGATGAAGAGCACGTCGCGGATGGCATCGGCCTTGCTCCTGACGGCGTTCTTGGCGGTGGGGCTGGGCGCGTCGCCGCAGTATCCCAGCCGGCTCATCACCTTCGTGGTCCCGGGAGCACCCGGCAGCGGCACGGACATCATCGGGCGAGCCCTGGTGGAGGCTGCACAACCGTTCCTCCCGGTTCGCGCCGTGGTCATCAACAAACCCGGCGCCTCGGGCACCATTGGCTTCGCGGAGGTCGTGGGCGCAAAGCCCGACGGCTCCACCATCGGCATGTTTGCGGTGGCCATGGCCACTGTGCAGCCCCACCTCTCCAAGCTGCCTTACAATACGCCGAG
>JAVKIA010000060.1 GCA_031459715.1 Armatimonadota bacterium
GGGACGGCTTCCTGCGCGTCTGGTTCGGTCCGCAGGAGATCGACCAGATGGCGGAGGAGGCCCTGCAGACAGCCGGCCTTCTGCCTCGTCTGGAAGCGCCGGTGGTGGACGTGGAGCGGTTCCTGGAGGGCTGCCTGGGGGCGGACCTGGACCAGTATGCCCCGTTGCCCCACGACGTGCTGGGCGCAACGGAGTTCCGGCCCGGAGTTCCTCCCCTGGTCCAGGTCAACGCGGCCCTCACCCGCGCCGCCCTGGACGACCCGCACCCGCCTCCGGGGAGCCGGGGCCGCTGGCGTGCCACGCTTGCTCACGAGGCCGGACACATCCTCCTCCACCGGGCCCTGGTGGAGCCCGACCCTTCCCAGACCTCGCTCTTCGACCCGCCCGACCGGCTGTTCCGCTGCCTCCATCGGGAGGTGGCGTTCGGGGGAGGCAGCGACTGGCGGGAGGTTCAGGCGAACCGGTTCATGGCCGCGCTGCTGATGCCGAAGTCGGTGTTCGTTGCCGCGGTGGTCCGGGCGCAATACACCAGGGGGCCCCACGAAGTCGGACGACTTCGTGGGGAGACGCTCCTGCGGTTCGGGGCTCGTCTGCGGGCGGCGGGGATCCTGCCGTCCATGGGCCGCAGGGGGGACGCCTACGAGGTCGCCCTGTGCGAGGCGTTCTTCGCCACCCTGGAGCGGGAGGTCCTGGACCGGTACCGGTTCCAGACCCGGGACGAGGCCCGCTCCGTGTTGTTCGCCTACCTGGAGGGGTTCTATAACCGCCGGCGCCGGCACTCAGCTCTGGGGTACCTGTCCCTGCGGACTTCGAGAGGAGGTGGTGGATCGGCCACGAATCTCTCAGCGCTACACTCTCCATGACACCGGGGTAGGTCCAAATTGGCCACGTGGTCGTCGATGGGCCAACCGATGAAGATGATCCGCTCCTTGAGCATGCGGGACTAAATGTCGTATGCTCGCTCACCTCGCGTCGTCTGCTCCACCACAATGAGGACGAGTCGACCTCTTGTCATGGCTTGCGGCTATCTTCCCCTGAAGGCGATCCGTTCGGAGCTGTCGTGACGGTCCAGGACAGGCTCTTCAGCCGCAATTCCTCGTCTGCCAGTCGCAGACCGGCCCGGCGTCCTCGGCCATGATCAGCCCGAGAGACTCTCCGGACGAAACGGGCGCCTCCGGTTTCCGGATCGCGTCGGGCCCCTTTGAGGGATGCGGTCAGCGCCTCGCCGAAGGGCCGCAGGTTTACAAAGACTCCTGAATCCAGCCTGTCGCGAAGCTCTGCGAGGCACTGCGGGTGGGGTAGGGCTCGCACCACGCAAAAGGCCATGGTCTCCCCTCCAGGTTACATCGGTGCCGATCTGCGGGATGCCCGCTGCTGCAGTACGGCTTCCAGCCAGGCCTTGAGGCGCTCGTAGCTTTGAGCTCCCGTCAGTCCGTATGTGTGGTCCGCGACCAGCGTGGGCACGCCAGTGATGCCGTAGAGCCGCGCCCGGACCAAGTCCTGCTCCACCTGGTCGCGGGTGTCCGGGGCGTGATAGTCCCGCTCCCAGCGGGCCACGTTTAGGCCGACGTCGTGGGCGCATTGGCGTAGCACCTCGAAGTCGGCGATGTTGAGGCACTCGGTAAGATGCGCGCGCTGCACCCGGTCGAACATGGCGCCGTGCGCCTCCTGGCCGCCCTGCCGTTCGGCGGCCTTGCAGGCCAGAAGCCCGGGCATCGAATACGGGTAGTCAAACGGCCGGGTCGCCATAAGGTCGGCGCGGATGCGGTGCTCGTCGTCGTTGCGGTTGGCGGCCCGCCAGTGGGACAGGATCTCGCGCTTTCCCGCCTCCTTGGAGCCGAACATAACTACGATGGCCTCCGGCGACGGCGCCAGGGCAAAGGCCCGGTGGACGACCCGGACCTCGGGGTACTCGCTGACCAGCTGGGGTACCCGGGGCGACAGCGCGTAGCACCACGCACACAGTACGTCGTGGAAAAACTCCAATTCGACCGTTTCGTTGTGGCGATCCATCTCAGTCCCTTTCGCTCAGGCTCCTTCACCGCCCACCACGGCAATAGTTTAATACACAAAAATAAGACGTAACACGCAAGTAGCAAACGCGGGCACAGGTTCGACGACCCTTGCAAGCCGCATGGATGCTGAATTTTCAACGCCACTAGGCTGGCGGGCGCGTGCGGCGCCGATGACAGTAGAAGGGGTCTCACCGATGGGCGATGCGCGGGCATCGATCCCGTCCGCACCGATCCGCCGCGGCCTGCGACCGCGGACGGCTTCGGTGAACCCGCACCAGCCGCTGGATCAGAATGGGCCTTTGCCTCTCCAGCAAGTCCTCTTTGAGCGGGCCCGGGCCCTTCCCGGCGTCCAGGTGGAGCCGAGCAAGGCGGCCAATGTGGTGGGGGCCAAGGGCTGGGGCGAGTTGCGCCCGGTGGTACGCTAGACACTCAAGAAGAGTTTGGCTACCTCGACCGGTACATCTGGCAGCCTGTCGGAGGCCGCCCGATCCAGCACCGCTACCGGACCGTGGGCCAGATCCCGGCGACGACGAAGGAGTCCGACGCCATGAGCTGGGACCTGCAGTGCCGGGGCTTTCGCTTCGCCGGCTCGACGATCTGCTATGCCTTCATGCAGGCCGCGGACATGGTGAATGACCATACGATCGACTGCTTCAGGTACGGCGAGGTGTCCCGATGCCTGCCGTCGCTGCGCCGCCGGCCTTGGGCCCACGTGACACGCCCGTGGTGACCATCGACCTTGGATATCATGGAAGCCAACACCCATCGGCTGCAGGCGTACTGTGACGCGCACTGCATCGCCAACCTACCACAACATCAAGACGCAAAAGGTCCCCCAGATCGCTGGACAGCAGCTCGCGGCCGTCGCGGCCGGGCGCCCGCTTGATGGTGGCCATCGACAGCCCCCGGGGAGCCGCCGCACTAGCTCAGCAGCGACAGGAGCAGCTCCCGCAGCGCCGCCCGGGTGTCGGCCCACGACGGCAGCGCCTGCCCGCGGACTGCCGCGGCGGCAGCCATCCGGCCGCGCAGGGCCGGATCGTCACGGAGTCTTCGCAACGCTCCAGCCAGCGCCCGGGGCCGACCGGGAGGCACCAGGATCCCCTCCACCCCGCCACTGATCAGGTCGGGGATTCCCCCTACGGCCGTGGCCACCACGGGCAGGCCGAACCACAGGGCCTCGGCCAGGGCCGTGGGATACCCCTCGTAGCCAGAGGGCAGGACGAAGGCGTCCACTGCCGCATACCTTGCACCCATCTCCCCGGGGGGCACAACGCCGGCAGCCCGCACACGATCCTCCAGGCGGTGGCGCCGCATGGCCTCCCGAACCTGCCGCGCATACGCCGGATCGGCCGCGCGGTCGCCCACCAGGTCGAGCCGCACGTCAGGGGGCAGGTCCGCCAGGGCCTCGATGAGCACATGCAGGCCCTTCACGGGAAGCCAGTTGGCCACGCAGAGAAGCCGCAGGCCCGCGCCGGCTTTCCGTTGGTGGCCCAAAGCGACGCCAGGCCGTGGGCGGGGCCCGTCCTTTCCGGGCGGGATCGTGTGCACCGGTCCCGCGACCCCGAAGCGGTGGAGCCACCGGCTCAGGTCCTGGCCGACGACGACGGCGAGGTCTACCCGACGAAGGAAGGCCATCTCCAGCCGTCGCCACCGCAGGCGGGCTGGCCCCGAGGTGGCGTGCAGACTGGGGAGCATGTGCATCAGCGCCACGGCTGCGGTCCTCACCGGCCGGGCAGCGATCCAGGAGAAGCTCTGGGCGATGGAGATGCTGTCCACGATCGCCACCCGCGGGTACAGCGCGGGCGGCGCGGTGACCACCGCCACGTCGACACCGGCGGAGATCAGAGATGCGCAGAGGTGCTGGTTGTACAGGTTGCCGCCCGTCAGACGGTGGGGCTCGCCCGCAACCAGCAGGGTGACATCGCCGTCGGAAGGCCCCACGGCCACTCACTCCGCAGGATTCCGCAGCGGCCCCTCACAGCCCGCCCAGACTTCCGGAGACTCCCATACAGTAACGCGCAGCGCTCTCAGCCGTCCGCCCGCGGAATCACCCAGGCGCAGCAGTCCCTCGCGCAGGGCGTGGAAGAGGTGACGGGCGACGACCTCTGCCGTGGTGTTCAGGCCGCAGAGGCCCGGGACGGTGTCCAGATCTCTCCCCGCCAGTGGCGCCAGGGCGTCGTCAAGCAGGCGGCGCAGCGCTTCCACGTCGAGCAGCGTCCCGTCGGGGCCAAGAGCCGGGCCGCGCACAACCACATCCACCCGGTAGGCGTGGCCGTGGGGTTGCGTGGCCGCGCCGAAGTCGCCGCGCAGGCGGTGCGTGGCCGAAAACTCGGCGGAGACGCCGATCTCAAACATCGTCGTAGGTGAGGACCACCTGGACCACCTGACCGGCGTGGGCGTCCACCAGCGCATACGCCTCTGCCGCCCGGTCAAAGGGGATGCGGTGGGTGACCAGCGGCGCAAGGGTCAGCGCAGGTAGCAGGCGGGTAGCTACGCGCCTTCGCCGCAAGAGATCCCAGCGGGGGGAGAGCGCCCCTGGGAGGTCCCCCACCTGGGAGCTGATCACCCGCAGCCTGCGGCGGTGGAACGCCGACCCCAGGTCGACCTCCACCGACTTCGTCCCGTACCAGGAAACCACCACTATCCGCCCCTCCACCCCGGCGATGTCCATCGCTGCCTGCAGGGCAGCGGGCTGCCCGCTGGCCTCCAGCACCAGGTCGGCTCCCCGCCCCTCCGATCGCGCGGCTACCGCGGAGGGGATGTCCTCGCGGGGATCGAGGGCCGCGTCGGCGCCCAGTACCAGGCTCAGCGCTCGACGGTGTGCAACGGGCTCCACGGCGAGCAACACCGCAGGCAGGTGACGGCGCACCAGTTGCGTCAGCAGCAGTCCCACCACTCCCTGCCCGAAGATCACCACCACCTCACCCACCAGGACCGGTGCATCCAGTAGCGCGTTTACCGCTGTCTCCAGGTTGGCCAGGAAGACGCCCGCCTCGGGTGGCAGACCCTGCGGCAGGACCACGGGCATCCCGGCGGGAACGGTGTAGACAGTCTGGTGAGGGTGGTGGGTGAAGACCAGGTCCCCTGGAGAAGGGGTCTGCACCCCCGAACCTACCTCCGTCACCCGTCCCACACTGGCGTAGCCGTACTTGACGGGGAACCCGAAACTTCCCCGCAGTGTGGGGAGGTCGAGCCTGAGCCCGGCGGGCGCTTCTCCACGGTAGATCAGCATCTCCGTCCCGTGGCTGATCGCGGAGCACACGGCCCGGATGCGCACCTCTCCTGGACCCGGAGGCCTGTCGGGTTCCTCGCGCACCTCCACGGCGCGCGGCCGCGGGAACCAGATCGCCCGGGCCCTCCCCTCCCCCGTCACGCCCGCCCCTACCCCCTCCTCCGGAGGACGAAGCGCAGGGGAGTGCCCTCCAGGGGAAAGGCCTCCCGCAGCGTCCGCTCCAGGTAACGCAGGTAGTGCTCCGGCATCAGGTCGGGGTCGTTGACGAACAGGACGATGGTGGGAGGGGCGGCGCGCACCTGGGTGGCATAGAGGATCTTCGCCCGTCGCCCGCGGGCGTCGGCGGGCGGGGGCGTCGCCTGTGCCGCCTCCACCACGCGGTTCAGAGGCCCGGTGGCCACGCGCAGGGCGTGGGCCTCCGCCGCCCGGATGACCGCCTCCAGGAGGGGGGCGATCCCGCTGCGCTGTTTGGCGGAGACGGCGCAAAGCGGCGCGTAGGCCGCAAACCGCAGAGCGTGGCGCACCCCCCGCTGGACCTCCTCCTGCATGCGGCGCTGCGGTGGAAGCAGGTCCCACTTGTTCAGGGCGACCACCAGCGCCCGACCCGCCTCGACGATCTCGCGGGCGATGCGCTGGTCCTGGTCGGCTGCGCCCTCGCTTGCGTCCAGGACGAGAATGGCCACCTCCGCCCGCTCCAGGGCGGCGTGCGTGCGGCTGATGCTGTAACGCTCGATCGCGTCCCCCACCCGAGCGGGGCGGCGCAGGCCGGCGGTGTCCACGATGGTCAGGGCCCGCCCGCGGTACTCCAGATGGGTGTCCACCGCGTCTCGTGTGGTCCCCGGCGCCTCGGCCACGATGACGCGGTCCTCTCCCAGGATGGCGTTGACCAGTGAGGACTTTCCCACGTTGGGTCGCCCCACCACCGCCACCCGGACCCCCGGAGGAGGCGGGGCCGCCTCCTCCGGCGGAAGCAGGGCCACTACCTCGTCGAGCAGGTCGCCGGCGCCGGTACCGTGGAGTGCGGAGACGGGCAGCGGCTCCCCCAGGCCCAGCGCGTGGAACTCGTAGATCCCCTCCAGGTGGGCCTGGTAGTCCACCTTGTTGGCCACCAGCAGCACCGGCTTGCGCGCCTGCCGCAGCACCTCTGCCGCCTCGGCGTCTCCCGGCAGCAGGCCGGCCCGCGCGTCTACCACCAGCAGCAGGACGTCCGCCTCCTCAATGGCCCGCAGCGTCTGCCGCCGGACCTCCTCGGGCAGCTCCCCCTTCTCCCGCAACACCAGCCCGCCGGTGTCCACCAGGAGGAAGGTCCGTCCTCCCCAGGTGCACTGGGCGTAGAGGCGGTCTCGCGTCAGCCCGGGCGTCTCCTCCACGATGGCCTGACGGCGGCCGAGCAGGCGGTTGAAGAGCGCAGACTTGCCCACGTTGGGACGGCCGACGATGGCGACGACCGGCGGGCGCATCGCGGCGGGCCCGGAGATCAGGAGACAGCGGCGTCGACCGCTTGCGCGTCCCCGATCTCCTGCAGGCGGTGCAGCACCCGGGTGATGATCCAGTCCGGAGTGGAGGCGCCGGACATCACCCCCACGGTGTCCGCGCCGTCGAACCAGGCGGGATCGAGCTCCTCGGGGACTTCGATGTGGTAGGTGGGCGCGCCGTGGGCCCGCCCCAGCTCCGCCAGGCGAGTGGTGTTGCTGCTACCGTGACCGCCCACCACCACCAGGACGTCCACCCGCCGGACCAGCTCCTCCGCCTCCTCCTGGCGCACGGTGATGGCCGGGCAGAGAGTGTTCAGCACCTTGAGCTCCCGGGCGCGCACCGAGAGGTCGGCCACGATCTGCCGGAAGTTCTCCAGGGACTGGGTGGTCTGGGAGAGCACGCCCACCCGGCCCCGCACCTTGACCCTCCGCGCCTCCTCCAGCGTGTGCACAATGGTCACGCGCTCCCCGAGCACCTCTTTGAGCGTGACCATCTCCGGGTGGCCGTGGTCGCCGACGACGATGACCTGGTAACCTTCCTCGGCCAGGCGGAAGGCCAGCTGGTGGGCGCGGACGACCACGGGGCAGGTGGCGTCCACGATGCGCATCCCCCGCTCCCGCGCGTGCTGCAGCACGGCGTGCTCCACCCCGTAGGCGGAGACGACGAAGGTCTCCCCGGCGAGGTCGCCCAGGCGCCCCGCCACCCGGACCCCTTCCGCCTGCAGCCGCTGCACCACCTGGGGATTGTGGATCAGGGGGCCCCAGGTGAAGACGGGTCCACCCGTCCCCCGGGCGGCGCCCTGGGCCATCTCCACGGCGCGCTTCACCCCGCCGCAGAACCCCATGTGCCGTGCGACGATGATCTCCACGCTTTCCCTCAGACGCCGCTGCGGGCGCAGGTCCAGACCAGAATATCAGCCTCCGTGCGCGCGGGGCAACACGCGTAGAGGACCGCCTCCGGCTAGTCCGCCGCCAGATGGCGCTCGATCCGCCGCGCCAGTTCCTCCAGGTCCCAGCCTGTGTATTTCTCCCGCCCGCCGATGACGAAAGCGGGAAAACCACGGATCCGGTGACGGGTGATGCGGAGGACTCCCGGGAGGGAAACGGGGTCCACGATGTAGACGGTAACGCGACCGCGAAACCGCTCGCCGATGGCGTCCAGCAACTGCCAGAGACGATAGTAGTCGCCCCGCGCCTGCGACCACTCCCGGACGCGCGTCCCTCTCCAGGTCCCAAGTAGCGGGGTGAGCACCTCGACGGCCAGGGGTTCCCGGGGGCGGCTCACACTCCTAACCATAGCAAAACCCCCGGCCCTTCCGGCCCGGGGTACAGGACAGCAGGGTGGGGATTGCGTATAATGCCCTCAAGCAGCCCGGCCTGTCGTGGGCGGGCACGCCGTGTGCTGTGGGGAGCCACCCGTGAGTGAGCGGCCGACGCCTCGGCGCACCAGCGGCATTCGCAGCGTGGTGCGCATCTTTCCGGATCTGGAGGACGACCTCCTGGTCAACCTCTTCCACAAAGCGGCCAAGGCCCAGTGGACGTCCCGCGACCTGGACTGGGGGCAGTCCCTGCAGATGACCTCGCGGCAGTACCGGGCGCTGGCGCGGATGCTCACCCCGGTCTACCTGGGGGAGCAGACGGCCATGGCCGGGGCGGCCAACATCCTGCCGCAGTTGATGGAAGCGGGGGAGACCACGGCGCAGCTCTACCTGGCCTCCTTCCTCATGGACGAGGCCCGCCACTTCGAAGCGCTGACCCGCCTCTACAAACGCCTGGGCTACCACCCCGTGGGCCTGCGCGAGCTGCCCGAGATGCTGCGTTACCACCACCGGCTGCGGAGGGGAGACCGTGTGGACTGGGTGTGGGGGATCCTCATCAGCGACCTCTTCGCCAAGCTCTTCTACCAGTGGTTCGCCGACGCGCAGCGCGAGGGGTTGTTCGGGCGCATGTCCGCCAGGATCCTGGTGGACGAGTCCCGGCACCAGGCTTTCGCCGAGCACTACCTGCGGCGCAACGTCCCCCGCATGGACCCCACCCGGCGGCTGGCCCTGCTGGAGATGCGGGACGAGCTCTTCCGCATCATGCGCGCTATGGAGGACCGGCTGCGCGCGGACTGCGAAGCACTGAACTTCGATGGCCACGCCTTCCTGGACCGCCTCTGGGGGGAGCTGGAGTCCTTCAGCAGGCGCATCGGCCTCAGCAACGGAGCCCCACCCGCGGATCGGCCAGGGCCGACGCCGCCGGAGGGCCCCATAGCGGAAGAAGCGGAGCCGTCGGCACCCCATTCCGGCACCTGGCACCTGGCCGGACTAGCCCTGCCGCGCTGTTTCGGCTGTGTGCTGGCGGCGATCTGCTCCGCCCACCCCGGGGACCTCGTGCCCCGCAGCCCCGCGACGCCCACCGCGCGCACCGCTCCGGCGTGAACCGCAAGCCCAGGGCCGCACCATCCTCGCAGGGGCCGGTGGAGGAGCGCCAGGCCGGAGGCGAGCGGCGCTACCTCTGGCCGCGCAAGAACACCCCGGAGCAGATCGCCCAGCGCCAGGCCGCCCTGCGAGCGCTGCCCGGCTGGGACCCTGCCTTCGACTTCATCTGGCGCTGGCCCCTGCCGCCCCAGGAGTTCGCCCGGGCGCAGGAAG
>JAVKIA010000061.1 GCA_031459715.1 Armatimonadota bacterium
CTTGCCGTAGAAGTGGGATTCCCAGAACCTGCCGCGCACCCCGCTGGCGGCTTCCCGGAACATTACGTCGAACGGACGGTCCAGCCCCCAGGCGTCGATACCTATCACCTTCACGCCGCGCTCAACCAGGTACTGGGTGGCGCTGCGTTCCAGCCCGGGGTGCAGCATGTCGTAACCGGGCTGCTTGAAGGCCTTCCATGTGTCGGTGCGAACCAGGGCGATGTCGTAGGGCTTGATAGCATAACCCATCGCCGCCAGAGAGGCCTCCACATCCGCCGCAGTGATCCCCTCACCGCGCTGCTTGTGCGTCATGTCCAGCACGAAGGCGTCGCTGAAGAACCACCGCAAGGGCAACTGCTCGATGGTCTTCGCCGGTTCGCCACCGGATGTGGGACCATAGTGATAGGGGGCATCAATATGGGTCCCGGAATGCGACGAAAGTGTGGCCACTTCCACGGCCCAGGCATGGCCATCTGGAAAGAGGGCGGGGAGCAGACTCTGGTCAACCTTAAAGACGTCCACGGTCATGTGCATGCCCTGCACGTGGTCGACGTACTGGATCTGGTGGCGGTTGGGCTCGAAAGCGCTGGTCTCATTTTCCAGCGTGTCGCTCAGGTCGATGAGCGTCACCCGAGTGCGGCCCACAATGTAGCTCTCCATGGTTCTCCCCCTCCCGCTGCGCAAACCCGGCCAGGCCGCTACCGCTGCGCAGGGGATCGAGCCGCGGATCCGGGCGCCGCCGCTTCTGCGCCCAGCACCTCGCGGATGATGCCCTGGTAGACTGCCGGAGGCAGCGCATTCTTCAGCCGCAGAGCCACGGTCTTCACCTGCCGCACGATCTCTTCCACCTGCTCCGGGGTGGCGCGCAGGCCTTGCTCCTCCAGCGTCATCTCCACGTAGTGACGGCCGGTCCCGCGCCCGGCCACCAGGCTGGGTCCGTCGCGTCCCACCAGCGCCGGCGGGTAGGGAAACAGCGCCACCTCTCCCAGGGGCGTCGCCCGGAACTGCCGCAGGATGTGGATGACGATACCTGACTCGACCTCAAACAGCCCGGGGCCGACGATAGGCTTGTTGGAGGCCGGCCGGATCTTGGAGATTTCAGCCACCATCTGGGACAGCCGGTAGAGTCCCTCCAGCTGGATTCCCGTGGGAACGCCCAGCAGGTGTTCGCACGCCACCGCCACCTCCTCCGTGGCCACATTGCCGGCGCGCTCACCCAGGTTGTTCACGGAGCAGTGCACCTCATCAACGCCCGAGGCAACGGCCATCATGGTGCTGGCAGTGGCCTGGCCGTAGTCATTGTGAATGTGCAGGCCCAACGGCGTCTCCGGGAACCACTGGCGGAGCCTGGAGATGAAGAACCGCATGGCCAGCGGGTGCGCCATGCCGAACGTGTCTGAGACGGTGATGCGGTCGATGGCGCCACGCTCGATGATCTCGCCGAAGAAACGCTTGATATAGTCCAGGCTGGGGATGCGGAAGGTGTCCCAGCCCATGAACTCCACGTACATACCGGTTTCATCCTTGGCCCGGCGGGAGAAGACTACGATCTTCTCGATCAGCTGCTCCGGGGTCATGTTGTATGCGTACTTGATGAGGAACGGGTTAATACCGAACTCCAGAACCATTCCCGGTGCGCCGCAGGCAATGACCGCCTGCAGATCGTCGTCGCGCACCCGTACCAGCGGGGTCACCCGCGCCCGCAGTTTCATCTGGACCAGCGTGCGGATCACCTCGCGGTCCTCCTCTGTGGCCGGCAGGCCCGGTTCAATGGATGGGATGCCGATTTTATCCATCTCCTGGGACAGGAAGAGCTTCTCTTCTACGGTAAAGGCCACACGTGCGGTCTGCTCTCCGTCGCGCAGCGTCACATCGTGGATCACCACCCGCGCGGGAAGCCTCATTTCCCCTCGCACCTCGGGGAGATAGTTTAGCGGCGAAACCCATCGGCCCGGGCCGAAGTACGGGCCGTCCAGCGTAATGCCAAAGGCCTCTGGTACTGCCATCATCGTCCTCCTTCCCCCAGGGGATCACTATGGCCAGTCCGGATGCGTGCCCACCCGCCGCCCCCACGCTTCGTCTTAGTTCCTGGGGTCCCGCGGGTAAACCCCCGCACGGTCGAGCCGGCACCGGCCGCCTGACCCGCGCTCACAGACGGTGGCAGGGGCGCTGTGGGAAGCACCCGGTCCGCCGTGACATCAAGCAGGAGCTCCAGCTCCGGGCCGTAGGTTGCATGCAGCAGGCCAGCAAACCGGTAGTAGAGCTTGTTGGCGTAGATGTCGTGCCGGATATAGTTGCGGATAGTCCGCAGCACGGCTGGATTCGATGTCCAGACGCCAGACCACCTGCCGCCGGAGTGGTCCATCATCAAGCCCGCGGTATCATCGGCCACCACCAGCATCTGGCCCCCGTGGCGCTCGTAGACGGTGCGCAGCATCACGTGGTGAACCGTAAACCCGACCTCCAGGTCAGGAGCGTCGAACAGCATGGCCGCAATGTGCACCCCCTGCTGGTGCGCCTGGTACAGGCTCTGCTGCAAGGCCAGCGCCTGATCCCGCCACGCGCTGAGGTAAAGCTCCCGCTTCGCTTCCGCGATGATCCGCCGTGCCCGGTCCAGTAGAAGATCGTAACCTTCCAGGTGCCACAGCATCTCGCGCCAGGGACGCGCCGCAGTCGGTCGCAAACCACGGCGAATCGTCGCCGCTACGGTCCGAAACCGGGCTTCCCGCAGGTTAAGGAATTCATCGGCCGGCAAGGGGACGTAGGTGACCGGCCGGCCGTCGACGAGGGTGACGAGCCCCCGATCCAGCAAACGCCTCAGGGATGCGTAGACCTTGGCTGAGGGTACGCCGGAGCGCTGGCTGATCTGATTCCCGTTGGCCGGATAGGCCTGGTGCAGGGCAAGGTAGACACGGGCCTCGTAGTCCGTGAGCCCCAGCTCACGCATGGCCTCAAGGAGGCGGGCGGCCGAAGGACGCATTGGTTACCTACTACCGAAGTAGTAAGGACTTTTCTGCGCGGGCCGGTCCTCACCCTGCCGGCCGTGAGGAAATTCCAGCGGCCGGCCGCCCCTCCCACGCCCGCCCCGGGACGTGGCCGGCCAGGAGTCCCCGTAAGGCCCGCACGGCAGCCGGAGCCATGGAGTACAATTTACTGTCAAAGGCCCGGGAGGGGGGATCGGCGGTGTTGGTCCAGGATGACCTGCTGGCACCCGAGGTGGTGCGGGACCCTTACACGTACTTCGCCCGCCTGCGCCAGCTCGACCCCGTCCACTGGAACGAGCGGTGGGGCGGGTGGCTGGTGACGCGGTATGACGACATAGTGCGGGCGTTCCGCGACCCCGCGCGGCTCTCCTCGGACCGCATGGCCCACTTCCAGCAGGAGCTCTCCCCCCACGACCGGGAGAGGCTGCACGTCCTGATCCGCTACTTCTCCCGGTGGCTGGTATTCACCGACCCGCCATACCACACCCGGGTGCGCATGCTGGTGAACAAGGCCTTCACCCCCACCAGCGTGGAGCGCCTGCGGCCCCGGGTGCGGGCTATCGTCTCCGAGCTTCAGGACCATGTGGCGCACCGGGGGCACATGGAGTTCATCCGCGACTTCGCCTTCCACCTTCCGGTGATCGTGATCTCCGAGTACCTGGGAGTGCCGCCGCAGGACCGGGAGGCGGTGAAGGAGTGGTCCGACGAGACCTCGCGCATCTTCTTCATCCGGGCGGACGACCCCCAGCGGCGGGAGCGGTCCCAGGCGGGGTTGGTCAAGCTCCTGGAGTACTTCGAGCCCCTCATCCACGCGCGGCGGCGTCACCCGCGGGACGACCTGATCTCAGCGCTGGTGCAGGCGGAGGAACGGGGGGACCTGCTCAGCCACGATGAGCTGCTGGCCACCTGCACAGTCCTGCTGTTCGCGGGGCACGAGACTACCACCAACCTGCTGGCCAACGGCCTGCTGGCCCTTTTACGGCACCGCGATCAATGGGAACGTCTGGCCCGCGACCCCTCCCTGGCCGCTTCAGCCACGGAGGAGCTGCTGCGGTACGACGGTCCGGTGAAGGCCACATTCCGCTGGGCCAGGGTGGACGCGGAGCTGGGTGGCAGGACGGTCCGGGCGGGCGACCGGATGCTGCTGGTGCTGGCCTCAGCGAACCGAGACCCGGAGCGGTTCCCGCACCCCGACCGGGTGGACATCACGCGGAACCCCAACCCCCACGTGGCCTTCGGCCACGGCATCCACGTGTGCCTGGGGGCGCCCATGGCCCGGCTGGAGGGTCAGGAGGCGTTCGCGGCGCTGGCGCAGCGCTTCCCGGGCATGCGCCTGGCCACCGACGAGCTGGAGTACCACCCCACCATCGTCTCCCGGGCGCTGGCCGAGCTCCCCCTGGAGTGGTAACCGTGGCACGGCGGCTGCGCATCCGCGTGGACTACCACCGCTGCGTGGGCTCCAGCATCTGCGTGCTCACCGCACCCGGGGTCTTCGCCCTCAACGACCGCGGCCAATCCGCGGTGATAGACCCCGCCGGTGACGGCGTGGAGAAGATCCTGGAAGCGGCCGAGGGCTGCCCCACCCTGGCCATCACCGTGGAGGACGAGGACAGCGGCGAGCGGCTGTTCCCTTAGTCCCCCAGCCTATGACAGCGAGCTTTTGATAACTTCCTCCGCCCGGGGGACGATGGCTTCCCAGGAGGCCGCCGGGTCGCGGGTGATGGTGATGAAGTCGTTCAGCACGAAGACCTGCACCACGCCGGGGATCTCCAGCAGGCGGCGGGCCAGCGGCAGCTCCCCCGCCTCCGCCGCGCTGCGGAAGGTGCGACTGCGCCCCTCGGTCAGGCGGCGGTTGGTAACGAACTTCATCGCGTTGACGTTGGGGGTGGGCTGTACATCCACAGTGACCTGATCCATGTGCGCTCCTCAGTGCACCCAGGGTTCGGTCTCGCCGCCCGGCAACTCAGCATACCACGCGGCCAGCCGGGAGAAGGTGATGATCGGGGCCAGGGTGGCGCGCACGCCACCTGTCACCCGCTCCGGCGAGACCAGACCGCTGCCGGTGATCAGCGACCAGCGCAGCTCCACCGCCGCGGCCAGCTGGAGGGCCAGCTCGGTGGTCAGCAGGTCGGCGTCTGCCAGGGGGAGGAAGACCTCCCAGCGGCGCGGCGGGCGCGGCACCTGGAACATGTTGAGCATGGCCTTGGCGATACCGGTAGCCGCGCCGGCGGCGTTGGAGAACCAGCCGATCACCTGACCCAGCCGCTTCGCGTCCCGCACCGGGGACTCCGGGTCGCGCGTCGCCTTGTCCAGCATGGCCACCGAGCCCAGGATGCGGGCCAGCCGCCAGCCGATCCGGATCGGGTCCAGGTAGCGCGGGGGCTGAGGGAGCATGCGGCCGTCGCCCGAGGCCAGGCCGAAGCCCAGGGTGCGTACCTGCAGGATGGCTTCCTTGGCCTGCGCCAGCAGCGCGCCCCGCTCCCGGGCGATGCGCTCCTCCGCCTGCTGGACAAAAGCCCTCCTGCCCGCGGCGTCATTCTCCACCAATAGCGTGCCGCCCCGGAGGATCTCGTAGATGACCGGCAGGATGTGCGTGTTCAGGGCGAAAGGCATGAGGATGCCTGGTTCGCCGCCCAGGGGGTTCTCCTCGGAGAGGTGCTCCAGGTAGGTACCGATGGCCTCCTCGCTCATGTGGGGGCGAAAGACCAGGGCCACCTCAATGTCGGTATCGGGCCAGGAGCGGTCGCCGCTGTAGGTCCCGTAGAGGTAGGCGGCGGTTACATCAGCCTCGCCGCTGAAGAAGGCGCGCACGGACTCGATGGCCTTCATCACCCCCATCATACTACCGAGGACGCACCTGTTGATGCGGAGGGGCTGCGATGAAGGCCGCGGAGGTAACCTCAAAGGGGTGTGTAAATAGGTGAAGGCGGTGTACCCTTCCGGTTGACAGCAAACCAGGGTCCGTGGAACCAGTATTTAAAGACCAGCCGGGAACCCAAAATGCCGTGGCGGCCCTGGTCCTGGTGGCCACCCCGCCGGCCGGGACCGGTGCCCAGGCCCGGGTGGGGGGTGGGTGGATGTCATCCTGGCGGTGGAGTAGCCCAGCGACGCCTCGGCCATTACCCGGCTGGAGGCCAACGACATCCAGGTGTGGTTTTCCGGCACCTCCAACCCCGAGCAGCGGGCGCGCCTGGAGCGTGTGCGGGGGCTGACGTCGGCGACCTCCTACGGCCTCTACCACGAACTGACCCTCAACCCGGTAGGCCCGGTCTTTCCCAACACCGACAAGCTCAACCCGTTCGCCGTGCCCCGGATCCGGGAGGCGCTGAACTGGCTCATTGACCGCCGGCACATCGCCAGCGAGATCATGGGCGGTCTGGGCTCGCCCCGGTATTTCCCCATCGCCACCGTCTTCCCCGACTACGCCCGCCTGGCCGACGTCGCCCGGCGGCTGGAGCTGGCCTACGCGCCCAACCCCGAGCGCGCCCGCGCCGTCATCACCGAGGAGATGCAGAAGCTGGGCGCCACACTGGTGGGCGGCAAGTGGCAGTTCCGGGGAGCGCCGGTGACCCTGACCTTTCTGATCCGCACCGAGGACGAGCGCCGCCGGATCGGCGACTACATCGCCGGGCTGCTGGAGGCCATCGGGTTCACCGTGGAGCGCCGCTACGGGACCTCCCGGGACCTGGCGCCTCTGTGGATCGGCGGGGACCCCGCCGAGGGACGCTGGCACCTGTACACCGGCGGGTGGATCACCACCCTCATCAGCCGGGACGAGGCCGACAACTTCGACTTCTTCTACACCAAGCG
>JAVKIA010000062.1 GCA_031459715.1 Armatimonadota bacterium
TGTCGATGGTCAGCTCCAGGGTGATGGTGCGGCTCTTCTCATCCACGCTCATGAAGGAGTGTTCCACGGAGTAGTTGACCCGGTCGTGGATGTCGAAGGTGGTGGGATCAGGGTTGCGCACACGGGTGCGGTGGACGTCGGACTTGTCGGAGAGGATCACCGCCGCGCCCACAGGGCTCACCGGCTCCCCGTGGGGCTCCTCGTGGTTGCCGATGGCGCCCATGACGATGGCCCGCTCCGTGGGATCCATCCCCAGCTCCTCCAGGATGCGGTCGGCCAGCACCGCCCCGGCGTACTCGTGGTTCTTCCGCCCTACCAGGTTGCCGATGTCGTGTAGGTAACCGGCGATGGCCGCCAGCTGCGCCTGCCGCTCCTCGGCTCCCAGCCGCTTGAGGATGTTGTAGGCGATGCTGGCCGTAAGGTTGGCGTGGCGCGTCCCGTGCTCTGTGTAGCCGATGGCGCCGGTGTACTCGTTGGCCTTCTCCAGGTAGGCCACCACCGCAGGGTGGCGCTTCACCTCCTCCGGCAGGACGGCGGGTCTGACCTCTACGGCTGGCGGCGGACCGGCCTCCCCCGCCGCCGGCCGCCCCTTGCGCGGGCTTGTGGCTGCCATGCTCCTTCCAGAATCCTCCCTCCGCTCAGGCGTAGAGGCCACGCAACCGCCGGGCCTCCACGATGCGCTGCACCCCCAGGGCGTAGGCGGCAGTGCGCATGTCCACATGATAGCGCTCCGCCACGGCCAGGACGTCGTGGAAGGCCTGCTGCATCTTCTCCGCCAGGCGCTCGCGGACGACCTCCTCCTTCCAAAAATAGCCGTAGCGGTCCTGCACCCACTCGAAGTAGGAGACCACCACCCCACCCCCGTTGGCCAGGATGTCGGGAAGGATAAAGACGCCGCGCCGCCGCAGGATGGCATCCGCCTCCGGGGTGGTGGGCCCGTTGGCCCCCTCGGCGACGACCCGGGCGCGCACGGTGGGGGCATTCTCCGTGGTGAGCTGACCGCCCAGCGCCGCCGGCACCAGCAGGTCGCACTCCAGAGTGAGCATCTGGGCATTACTGAGAGGCTGAGTCCCGGGCAGGCCCACCACGCTGCCGGTCTGCCGCGCGTGCCGCACCGCCGCCTCGGGATCCAGGCCCCCGGGGGCGTATACCCCGCCCTGGACGTCGCTCAGGGCGATCACCCGCGCACCCGCCGCATGCAGCAGCCGGGCGGTGTTGGCGCCCACGTTGCCGAAGCCCTGGATGGCCACGCGCGCCCCCTCCAGGCCCAGCCCCAGCACCCGGAAGGCGGCGCGCACCACCTCCAGCAGCCCGCGCGCCGTGGCCTCCTCCCGGCCGCGGGAGCCGCCCAGGGCCACAGGCTTGCCGGTGACCGTCCCCGGCTCCACATAGCCCCGCTTCATGCTGATGGTGTCCATCACCCAGGCCATGATCTGGGGGTGCGTGCCCACGTCGGGGGCGGGGATGTCCCGGTCCGGCCCGATGATGTCGAAGATCTCCGCCGTGTACCGGCGGGTGAGCCGCTCCAGCTCCCGCCGGGAGAGGCGGGCCGGGTCCACGGCGATTCCTCCCTTGGCCCCGCCGAAGGGCACGTCCACCACCGCGCACTTCACCGACATCCAGGCGGCCAGCGCCTGAACCTCCTCCAGGGTGACGTGGGGATGGTAGCGGATGCCGCCTTTGCCCGGGCCGCGCACGGTGTCGTACTGCACCCGGTAGCCGGTGAAGGTCTCCACCCGCCCGTCGTCCATCTCCACGGGGAGGGTGACGATGATGGAGCGCTTGGGCGCTCGCAGCGGCTTGAGGTCGTTCTGCGGCAGAGCCAGGAGCGCGCCCACCCGCTCCACCATCTCCAGGTAGCTGGCGAAGGGGGAATCGGTCACCGCACCGTAGCCGCTGCTACTGGCTGGCCCTGGCCTGCTGCCGGCCGCGCACAGCCTGCACCGCACCGCGCTCCGCCTTCACCCTGACGTTGGGTGCCAGCTCCAGGGTCAGCTCATCGTCCTTGATCTTCTCAATGGTAGCGTAGAGGCCGCCCACCGTGAGCACGCGATCCCCTTCGCGCAGGTTCCGCAGCATCTCCCGCCGCCGCCGCATCTGAGTGGCCTGGGGCCGCCAGATGAAGAAAAAGAAGAACAGCACGAAGATCAACAGCGGGATCAGCGCCGACAACTGCTGCTGATTCATCCCGGCCTCCTTCTTTCTGCGCGGCCCCTGGAGTCTTTCGCCTGCACGGCGCACCCCACCTTCCAATATGCGCCATCTGCTACAATGACGGCGGTCGGACGGAGGGTGCGCATGCCGGAGGAACGAGAGCTCACACCGCAGGAGAAGATCGCTGCCGCCCGGGCCCGGGTGGAGGCGCTGAAGGCGCAACGAGCGGCGCAGGCGGCGGCAGGGGCGCCCGCCGCCAGCACGACAACGCCGGGGAAGCACCTGGACGTTTTCGTCTCCGCCGCCAACGCAGCGGGCCGCCCGGTGGAGCGCGTCCAGGGCAGGACGGTCCGCGCCTGCGGCACGGTCAACCAGGCGGTGGACATCGTCGCTGCGCCGGAGGACGCAGACAACCTGAAGAAGCTCCTGGCGGGGATCAGCGGCTACCAGAATCCCCTGCGCCGGGGCACGTTCCAGGTGGACTACCGCTACTACCAGGAGGCTCGCCGCCGCCTGGAAGCGGCCGGGTACACGGTGGAGGAGAACGACTTCATGGACCGTCCCCTGGCCGCGTGGACCCCTCAGACCCGCGGCTGGACCAGGGTGGAAGGCGCGTAGCGACTCAGCGCGTCTCCAGCTGGATGCCCTGGTAGTAAAAGGCGAGGATGTCCGGGTAGGCCCGACCGAGCAGCGCCTGGCCGCGGGCACCCCACTGGCTCATCCCCACGCCGTGACCGGAGCCGCGTCCCCAGAACTCCACAGCGGGAGAGTCGTCGTCGGCCGGGCGCACAGTGAACAGGGTGCTCCGCAGGAAGGTCACGCCCAGCAGCGTCCGCAGGTCCACCGCCCGCAGCTCCAGCGTCCCCCCCGCCCCTCTGAGGCGTACCGTCAGGGCGCGCCCCGAGGGGCTGGTGGCCGTCACCGTTACGGCGGAGATCCCCGCTAGCGGCCTCCCCGCGTTCGCCAGGCGCGCCTCCAGGGTGGGCAGGTCGATGCGGCTGAGCCACTCCCGGTACGGCGCGTCCTGGCCGTAAGGGTCAGCCACCCCCCGCAGGTAGGGGTAGGGCTGTCCCCAGACAAACTCGCTGCTCTCAGTGGTGCCGCCGGAATCTGCGTGGAAGGCGGCGAAGACGGGCCGCCCGCCGTAGGTCATGATCACCCCGCGCGTGGCCTCCACCGCCGCCGTCGTCCGCGGGTCCTCGGCGTTCATCCCCGCGTAGACCTGGGAGTCAGTGGTCGCCCGTAGGTCGTAGCCTTCCGCAGCAAACCGCCCCAGGCTGTAAAGGGCCAGCGTCCGCGCGGCCACCGCCTGGGCCTTAAGGGCTTCTACCGGCCAGCGCGGGTCCACCTCCATCTTCAGCACGCCGTAGAGGTATTCCTCGACAAAGAGCTCGTTGATGGCGGTAAGGCCCTGAGGTGTGCGGCGCAGTTCAATCACGCCGCGGTAGCGCCGCGGCCCCGCTGCCAGCCAGCCGACTTGGGACCGCAGGCGGAGCACAGGACCGAAGCGCGTCCCGGCGCCTTCAATGCCCTGGGGGGCGGGGCGGAACTCGTACGTCCCCGGAGGAAGCCTCACCACCGCCTGCGCCGCCACATCCCCCGCCTCCATGGCGCCCTCGGAGACAATGGGGATGGCCTCCTGCCCCAGGAGGATGCCCACGCGCACCAGCTGGGCCGTCGACGCGCCCACCTGGGACGCGGCCCCGGGCATCCACGCCATCCCGCCCACGACGGCCAGCGTGGCGGCAGCAGCGGTGGCAGCGAGGAAGCGGGGCACGGGCAATCGGTCAGGGCCGCCGGAAGACCAGCGTAAGCAGCAGCGTCAGGATCAGGCTGAGGAGCAAACTGGTGACGATGGGAAAGTAGAAGATGGTGTTCCCTCGCTGGATGAGGATGTCTCCCGGGAGACGGGGCACCCTCCCCCCGGCGACCTTACCCAGCGCCCCCACCAGCAGGCCCGCCACGATGAGCAGGACGCCAAAGGCCACCAGCATCCGGCCGATGAGGCTCAGCTCTCCCACAGGGCCTTCCCCGCCATGAGCATTCCCCACCAAAGAAGATTTACCACAGCTGCCCCTGGCCCCGCTCGGGAGGCGCCAGCCCCAGGTGCTGGTACGCCGCGGCGGTGGCCCGCCGCCCGGCCGGCGTGCGCGAGAGGAAGCCGCGCTTGAGCAGGAACGGCTCCACCACCTCCTCCAGGGTCTCCGGCTCCTCGTTCAACGTGGCCGCCAGCGCCTCGATCCCCACGGGCCCGCCGCCGTAGACCTCTACCAGAGCACGCAGCAGCCCCCGGTCCAGCCCGTCCAGCCCGGCTTCATCCACCCCCTCGAACTCACAGGCCTGTCGCGCCACCTCGCCGCTGATCCGGCCGTCGGCTCGAACCTGGGCGAAGTCGCGCACGCGGCGCAGCAGGCGGTTGGCGATGCGAGGGGTGCCGCGGGCGCGGCGGGCGATCTCCAGGGCCCCCTCCGCGGTGATGGCCACCCCCAGAATGGCCGCCGACCGCAGCACCACCTGCTGCAGATCCTCCACCGGGAAGAAGTCCAGGTGGTGCACGATGCCGAAGCGTTCCCGCAGCGGGGAGGAGAGCAGCCCCGCCCGGGTGGTGGCCCCCACCAGCGTGAACGGCTTCAACTGGTAGCGCAGGGTGCGGGCGTGCACGCCCTTGTCGATGACGAAGTTGACGCAGAAATCCTCCATGGCCGGGTACAGAAGCTCCTCCACGGCCCGCGGCAGCCGGTGGATCTCGTCGATGAAGAGGACGTCCCCGCGCTCCAGGTTGGTCAGGATACCCATCAGGTCGCCGCCCCGCTCCAGAGCCGGTCCGGAGGTGGAGATGAAGTTGGCCCCCATCTCGTTGGCCACCACCCCGGCCACGGTGGTCTTGCCCAAACCCGGCGGGCCGTGCAGGAGGATGTGGTCCACGGGCTCGCGCCGCTCCTTTGCCGCCTGGATGCTGATGCGCAGCCCATCGAAGACCTTTCCCTGCCCGATGCACTCGTCCAGCCGCTGCGGCCGCAGGCTGCGGATGAAGCGCTCCTCCTCGGCCGCGACCTCGGGGGTGATCCGTTCACGGCTCATGACCGGACCTCACGGCCTGAGGGCTCGCCGCCCTCGCCTGGAGGAGAGAGGGACGCCTCTTGCCGCTGCACCCGGTACACCTCCTGGAAGAGCTCCTCCGCGGTGCTGATGCCGGGATTGCGCCGCAGCGCCTCCTCCACCATCCGTTTGGCCTCTGCCTGGCGGTGCCCAAGCTGCCGGGTGAGGACCTCCAGCACCTCCGCCCGGAGGTCCTCCGCCCGCGGCGTGGGGACCACCTCTTCTTCCTGCAACAGGGCGTACTTGGCCATCTTCCCGCGGAGGGTAGCCACAATCTTTTCGGCCGTGCGTTCCCCGATTCCGGGCAGACGCCGCAGGAAGGAGATGTCCTTGCGCTCGATGGCGTCGGCGATGACGTGCACGGGGTGGGCCATGGCCTTCACCGCCTTGGTGGGCCCCAGCCCGTCCACGGTGATGAACCGCTCGAAGAACTCCTGCTCTACCTCTCGCAGGAACCCCACCAGCAGGGGGCGGGGCTGGTTGGCGCTCACGTGGTAGGAGATGTACAGCGCCACCTCTCCTGCGGGCGCGGCGGCCAGCGCCCGCGCCACTACCCCGGGCAGGTGCACCTCGTAGCCTACCCCACCGGCCTCTACGACCACCAGCTCCTCGGTGCGCCGCAGCACC
>JAVKIA010000063.1 GCA_031459715.1 Armatimonadota bacterium
GCATCGTGGCGTTGAGCTTCATCGTCTGGGCGCACCACCTCTACACCAGCGGCATGGCCGAATACCTGCACGGGCCCTTCATGGCCACCACCGAGCTCATCTCCATCCCTACGGGGCTCATCTTCCTGGCGGCGCTGGGGACCCTGTGGATGGGGAAGCTGTGGCTGCGCACCCCCATGCTCTTTGCCCTGGGCTTCCTCTTCAACTTCCTTATCGGCGGGATCACCGGCATCTTCAACGCCGACGTCCCCACTGACCTCCACCTGCAGGACACCTACTTCGTGGTGGGACACTTCCACTACACCATCATGGGTGGCATGATCTTCGCCCTGTTCGCCGGCATCTACTACTGGTTTCCCAAGATCACCGGGCGCATGTACGACGAGGGGCTCGGCCGGCTGCACTTCTGGTGGATGTTTGTCACCTACAACGCGACCTTCATCCCCATGTTCTGGCTGGGAATCTTCGGGATGAACCGGCGCATCGCCGACTACCCGCCGCAGCTGGGCCCGGTGAACCTCTTCGTCTCGGCCTCCGCCCTGCTGCTTGGCGCCAGCTTCCTCGTCTTCCTGGTCAACACGGTCCGGTCCTGGGTCCGGGGCCCGCGGGCCGCCAGCAACCCCTGGCAGGCCCGCACCCTGGAATGGCAGGTGCCCTCGCCGCCGCCGGAGGGCAACTTTCCTGCTCCGCCGCAGGTCGCCGGGCATCCCTACGATTACGGGGTGCCGGGGTCGGTGCACGCCGTGGTGGCGGTGGCCGGCGCTGCCGGGGGCGGCCCCTGGGAAGAGGGTGAGGGATGACGACGGAGCAGCAGGTCCTGTCCGGTAGGTTCCGTCTGGGGTGGCGGGTCCTCCTGGCGCTGGTGGCGTTGACGGCGCTGGAGCTGCCGGTGGCCTTCCGCGTTCCCCGACCCTTGCCTTACCTGGTGGTCATCAACCTGGCAGACGCCCTCCTCATCCTGGAGTACTTCATGCGCCTTTCCCAGATGTGGCACCCGGAGGAGTGAGGCCATGGAGGCGGTGACAGCGGTCCACGCCCCGGCACGCCGCCTGCGCACCCTGCGCGGCGGGCTGTGGCTGTTCTTCATCTCCGAGAGCTTCCTCTTTGCCGCGTTGATCAGCAGCCGCTACTACCTGGTGGGGCTGGAGCGGCCGGCGGAGCTGAACCAGGTGCTGGGCCTGCTTATCACCGTCATCCTGCTGACCAGCAGCCTCTTCGCCTACCGGGCCGAGGCGTCCATGCTCTGCGGCGACCGGCGGCGATTCCTGCACAACACGATGGCCACCATCCTGCTGGGGACGCTCTTCCTGGTGGGCGTGGGGATGGAGTGGGCCGAGGCGTTCACTCACTTCCCCCCGCACCAGCCCTTCGGCACCATCTTCTTCACCCTGACCGGGGCGCACGGGCTGCACGTCCTCAGCGGCGTGGGGCTGCTCCTGGGCGTCTACCTGCACGGACGCCGCGGCCGCTACTCTCCGGAGGCTTGCTGGCCGGTGGAGGCTGCAGTGAAGTACTGGCACTACGTAGACGTGGTGTGGGTCTTTATCTACCCGACACTGTACCTGGTTACTTCCTAGGCCCGGACCGTTTCGATTGCCAGTGCATCTGGGGCAGGTCCTCGCTGTGAACGCCCGAGAGCTCCGCGGCGGGCTAGTATGGGGAGTCGCCAGCGGCCTAATCGTAACCTCCCTGCTGGTGGCGGTGGGATGC
The DNA here is from genome assembly GCA_031459715.1 of Armatimonadota bacterium. NCBI lineage: Bacteria > Bacillati > Candidatus Sysuimicrobiota > Candidatus Sysuimicrobiia > Candidatus Sysuimicrobiales > Candidatus Humicultoraceae > Candidatus Humicultor > Candidatus Humicultor tengchongensis. The sequence continues at coordinate 1,711 of JAVKIA010000063.1, forward strand.
CGCCGGGCGCCCCAGGCCTTCCGCGGGTCGAGGTTTGACCCGGCTCGGCCAGCCCCGGACTTCACCCTGACCGACCAGCAGGGGAGGCGCTTCCGTCTGGCGGAGCAGCGAGGTCGGGTCGTGCTTCTGTTCTTCGGCTACACCTCCTGCCCCGACGTGTGCCCCACCACGCTGGCCGCCTGGAAACAGGTGCATGCCGCCCTCGGTGGAGACGCGGACCGGGTGCGGTTCGTCTTTGTCACGGTGGACCCCGAGCGGGATACGCCGGCGCGGCTGAAGCGGTACCTGGCCATCTTCAGCCCCGAATTTGTGGGGCTGACCGGCACACAGGAGGCACTGGCAGCGACGTATCGGGCGTACGGGGTGGTGCGTGAGAAGGTCATGCCTGCCGGCAGCGCAACGGGATACCTGGTGACGCACACCGCGCGGACTTTCCTGGTCGACCCAACCGGCTTGCTGCGGTTGAGCTACGGCTTCGGCACACCTGCGCAGGACGTCATCGACGACATCAGGTGGATGCTGCGGGAACAGTGGGGGTTGAGCCGGAGGGGGCCTTGAGGGACGACAAGCGCAGGGTGGCCTGCCCGCGGAGGTGGCTGCCGGGACTGATGATGGCCGCAGCAGCCGGAACATTGCTGGGGTGCGTCCGGCCGGCGTCGGAACGTGCGGCGATCCACGCAGAGAACGCGTGGGCGCGCCCCGCTGCCATGATGGAGAGCAACCATAAGGGGTCAGGCACCCAGACAGGGGGAACAGCCGCAGTGTACCTGACCCTGGTGAACGACGGGCGGGAGAATGACCGCCTGATCGACGTCCGGACCGATGTGGCCGAAAGGGCGGAGATCCATGCAACGACCATGGAGGGCGACGAGATGACGATGCATCCTCTCCAGGAGCTGGTCGTGCCCGCGCGGGGGAGGGTGGAGCTGAAGCCCGGCGAAACGCATGTGATGCTTGTAGGCCTCAGACGAGATCTCCGCCGGGGAGAGCTGTTTCAGGTGGCGCTGCGGTTTGAGAAGGCCGGCACAATCAGGGTTGAGGTGGAGGTTCGCTAGTTCTGGCCTGCCAGAAGGCCGGGCGGACGCCGCCAGTGGCGACATGGGGAATCGCCTGAGGACAATGTGGCGGCAGGTCGTCACCACGCGCCGCCGCTGGTGGCTGGTGGTACCGTTCGCCGGCGGAATGCTGCTGACGGCGCTGTTCGTTGGCGCCTCGGCAGTGATGCTCTCCCCCACTACCATCCGCTCCCCCCGGCATGTGGAGGTGGTTATCCCGGCGGGTGCGGCGCAGATGGTGGAGCGCGGGGAGTGGATACCGGGTATCCCCTCAGAGATCGTCTTCGTCACGGGCGATGTGCTTACCGTCCGCAACCAGGATCGGGTGGCCCATCAGGCCGGACCGTTCTGGGTGCCTGCGGGAACCTCGCTGAACGTCCCGCTGAACCGGCCGACCGTGCTACGCTATGCCTGTTCGTTTCTGGCCACCGGGCGGCTCGGGCTGGAGGTCAGGCCGCGCATCGGTCCGGTGACCCTGGTGTGGCACACGGTGGCGCTGGGTGTGCCCGTAGGCGTGGGGCTGAGCGTGGTCTTCTTTGTGGTGTCGCAGTTGTGAGCGTCTCCGGTGAGATCGCGGGAGTGGGAAGGCGTTGAGAAGTTGAGAAACAGAAGTCCCACCGACGCGGCGATGGTGTCCTCTCTGGGCCGCTACGCCCTCCTCTGCGCGGGGCTGACCCTCGGCCTGATAGGGCTGGGCGGGGTCGTCCGGGCCACCGGCGCGGGGCTGGCCTGCCCGGACTGGCCCCTGTGCCAGGGGCGGCTGGTGCCGCCATTACAGGGCCCGGTGCTCATCGAGTACAGCCACCGGCTGCTGGCGGCGGTGGTAGGGTTGGCCACGCTGCTGCTGGCCACCTTCGTGTGGCGGCGGCAGCGGCGCCACCGGGGCCTGCTGGGCCTGGTGGTGGCAGCGTTGGTCCTCCTGGGCGGACAGGTCGTCCTGGGCGGGCTTACTGTGCGCACCGAGCTGACCGCCGCTCTGGTGGCGGGCCACCTGGGTACCGCCGCCACGTTCCTGGCCGTGCTCCTCTTGCTGTACGCTGCCACCTGGCGACGCCGCTCCGGCGGGTGGCCCGCGTCACCGGCACTGCGGGCAACCGCTCCGCTGGCGGCGGTGGTGGTCCTGGCGCAGATGGTGCTGGGCGGCTACGTCAGCGGCAGTGGAGCTGCGCTGGCCTGTCCGGACTTCCCGCTGTGCCGCGGCGCCGTGATCCCCCGGCTGGTCGGCCCCGTGCTGCCTCACTTCCTGCACCGCGTCGGGGCGCTGGCAGTGGCGCTGGTGGTCTTCCTGGTCGCCTGGCAGGCCCGCCGCAGCGGCACGCCGCTGCGCCGCCTGGCCCTGGGGTCCGCTGGCCTGGTGGTGGTGCAGATCGCCCTGGGCGCCCTGAACATCGCCACCCGGGTTGTCCCGCCGGTAACCGTGCTGCACTTGCTCGCTGCCACCGTGCTCTTCGGGAACCTGGTTCTTCTGGTGGGACTGAGCGCCGCGCCGCAGAGGGAGGCCCTCCCACGGCGCTGGCGGCAGACCGCGGCAGACTACCTGGCGCTCACCAAGCCGCGCATCGTCCTGCTCCTGCTGGTGACGACGGCCACCACCATGGTCGTGGCGGGAGGACGGCACCTCTCGCCGCCGCTGGTGGCCTGGACCATGTTGGGGGGTGCCCTGGCCGCCGGCGCCGCCAACGCCCTCAACATGTACTGGGACCGGGACGTGGACGCGCGGATGCAGCGCACGCGCCTTCGGCCGGTGCCCGCGGGCCGCCTGCCGCCGCGACATGCCCTGGCCTTCGGCCTGGTGCTGGCAGTGCTATCGGTAATCGTCCTGGGCCTGCTGGTGAACTGGCTGAGCGCGGCGCTGGCTCTGGCCGGGATCCTGTTTTACGTACTCATCTACACCGCCTGGCTGAAGCGTCTGACGCCGCAGAACATCGTCATCGGCGGCGCGGCCGGAGCGGTGCCCCCGCTGGTGGGCTGGGCGGCGGTGACCGGCCAGGTGGCCGCCCCGGCCGTACTGCTGTTTGCCGTCATCTTCCTGTGGACGCCTCCCCACTTCTGGGCGCTGGCCCTGGCGCGGCGGCAGGACTACGCCGCCGCGGGGATCCCCATGCTGCCCGTCGTCGCGGGAGTAGAGCGCACCCGGCGGGAGATTGTGCGCTACACGCTGGCCCTGGTGGCGGTCACCCTGTTGCTGGTCCCGTTCGGTGGCGCGGGGCCCGTTTACCTGGTCAGCGCCCTCGCCCTCGGCTCTGGGTTCATCCTCATGACCCGGGGATTGGGCCGGGACCCCGGCGGCCGGGCGGCTCTGCACCTCTTCGCGTACTCCACCGCCTACCTGGCGCTGCTTTTTGGCGCACTGGCCCTCGATCGCGTCGTCTGATCTTTGAGGTCGAGGAGGCGTCGGTCTTCCACGTGCTCGAGGAGACTGGTCACCTGCCTGCGCATCAGGAGGGACACCGGCGCGGCCTGAGGTTCCGTCAGTATGTGTGTAAATGGGATCGGGGGGCGACCTCCTTCCGGGTGATCTCCATCCCGTCCTCGTACTCGACACCGAGGTAGACCTGCTTGGGCAGCTCCGGTGCATTCAGCCGCGGGGACTTCTGCTGCGCGACCATCAGCATCTTCCAGATTACTGCGGTCGCCCGGGCCACTTGGTTGTACCGCTTCGCCGCATCCGTGCGCAGCCGGAGGGCCGCCAGGGGACTTTCCACGATGTTCGTCGTCCGCAGGTGCACCCAGTGCTCCCGGGGGAACTGATAGAACGTCACCATCCGCTCCCAGTCCCGGGTCAGCGTCTCCGCCGCCGCGGGGGAGCCCCGCTTGTGGCACCATTCCTCGAACCGGGCCCGGTGTCGCTCCGCCTCGCTGCGCGTCTGGGCATAGGCGATGGCGCCGAGCATGGGGCGCGCCGCCGC
>JAVKIA010000064.1 GCA_031459715.1 Armatimonadota bacterium
CTCCAGGCGGAGGGCGGGTTCTTCGAGTGGGCCTGCTTCGTCAGCCAGCAGGCGGCGGAGAAGGCTGTCAGGGCCGGGAGGATGCCGGGGATGCGCTCCGTTGTGCAGAGTCGATCCTACGCTTCTGTGAAGGTCTTCTGGCTCAACAGCGGTGAGGCGCTGGCCCGGTTGCGGGCGGCGGCCGAAAAGTTGCTGGCCGAGCAGGGGGACGTCGCCGCCGTCTATCTCTTTGGATCCCTGTCCGAGGATCGGGCCGTACCGGGCAGCGACGCCGACCTCCTCATCCTCCTGGAGCGAAGCCAGCGGCGCTTACTGGATCGTGCAGAAGAGTTCTCCCGCTATTTCTCGGGAATCGGCATGCCGGTTGAGCTGTTCTGCTACACGCGCGAGGAGGCGGAGCGCATCCGGCTGGCCCGCGCGGCTATCGACCGCGGCATCCTGCTCGCGGGGCGCTGACTTCCCCGCAGAGACCGGCCTTGCTGCCGGGTCTGTGCGGGGTGACCGCAGTTCCTGACTAGAAACGCGTGACGCCGGCGTCGCTCCGGCGGCCCTCGCCACCGCCCCTCGCCGCGGAATCACCCACCGCATCCTCCTCCAGCAGCCGGACGAAGGCCTCCACCACTTGGGGATCGAACAGCCGCCCCGCCTCCCGCCGCAGGTAGGCCACCGCCTCCTCGCGCGACCAGGCGCGGCGGTAGGGCCGGTCGGAGGTCAGCGCATCCCAGACGTCGGCTACGGCGAAGATCCGCGCCGCCAGCGGGATCTCCTCCCCGCGCAGCCGCTGGGGGTACCCGCTGCCGTCCCAGCGCTCGTGGTGGCAGGAGGGGATGTCCAACGCCGGGCGCAGGTAGGGAATCGGCCAGAGGAGGTCGCGGGCGTAGTTGGGGTGCTGGTGCATGATCGCCCACTCCTCCGCGGTAAGGGGCCCGGGCTTGAGCAGGATGGTGTCGGAGATGGCCATCTTCCCGATGTCGTGCAGCAGCGCACCCCGGCGGATGTGGAGCAGGTCCTCCTCCCGGACGCCCATGGCCCGGGCCAGGCGCAGGGTCAGCGTCGTCACCCGCTGGGTGTGACCTTCCGTCTCCTGGTCCCGCAGGTCCAGGGCGCGGACCCACCCCTCCAGGGTGGCGTCGTAGGCTTCGATGAGGCTGGCGTTGGCCCGCTGCAGCTCCTCAAACAGGGAAGCGTTGTCGATAGCGATGGCAGCCTGCCCGGCCAGAGAGCTCAGGAACTCCATCCACTCGGGTTCTGACGGCAGGGCCGCGCGGGTGAACACCTCCAGCACGCCCTGCACCCGGCCCTTGGCAATGAGCGGCACGGCCACGTAGCCGGTGAAGTCCTCCTGCGGCAGCAGCGGGGAGCGGACGAACTCCTGGGGGGCCTCCCCCAGGTTAGGGACGACGATCGCCCGCCGTTCCGTGGCCGCCCGGCCGGCGTAGCCCTGCCCCAGGCGCAGGACGGTGTGCTGCAGCGCCCGTGTGCGGAAGCCCTGGCCGGCGGCAAACTCCAGCGCCTGCGTGTACGGGTTCAACAGCAGGATTCCGGCGGCGTCGACCCGCAGGTGGGTGATTACCTGGTCGACCACCACGGTGAGGATCGCCCGCAGGTCCAGGCTGCTACTGATGGCGGTCTGCACCGCGTGCAGGGTGCTGATCTGCTCCAGCCGCCGCTCGGTCTCCAGCAGCAGGCGGGCGTTCTCCAGAGCGGCGGCGGCCTGGTGGGCGTAGGCCTGGAAGAGCTCCACCCGCTCGGGGGTGAAAAAGCCGGGCTCACGGCTGTAGAGCGCCAGGCTGCCAAACGCGCTGCCCCGGCTGAGCAGGGGGAAGGCGCCCGCACAACGGAAGCCCTCCGCCTCCAGACGCCGCCGGATCGGGCCCTCGGACGGCAGGTCCTCGATGTCGGCCACCACCTCGGGAAAGCCCCGGCGGATGGCCCTGCCGGTGGGGCCCTGCCCTTCGGGGGTCTCGTCCCACCGCACCGTGAGCAGCAGTGGATACCGGGAGCGTGCGGGATGGTGCGCCAGGATACTGACGCTACCGTCCGGTTCGGCCCGGCCCACCCAGGCCAGGGCTGCGCCAAAGACGTCCACGCAGGTGCGCGTGACGTCACGGACCAGCCGCTCCAGGTCCAGGTTGTGCGAGAGTTTGGCGGCGCTGGCATACAGCGCGGTGAGGCTCTCCAGGCGGCGCAGGTTGTCTTCGTAGAGGCGGGCCACGGAGATGGCCTGGGCTGCCTGGCCGGCGAACTTTTCCATGCACCTGCGGTGGCGCTCGGTGAAGGGGCGGGCGGGAGCGGCGCGCGCGGCACCCAGCAGGCCCAGGGGCCGGGCGCGCCCCGGTAGCGGCACGAGTAGCAGGCTGCGCAGGCCCGACAGACCGGGGAACAGCCCCCGGGCGGGGTCGGTGAGCATCCCGATGTCGTCAGCTGGGACCTTCGGCAGGAAGAGGGGCTGGGCAGAGCTCAGGACCTGCGCCGGCAGGCCCTCCCCGGCGGGGAGACGGAGGTCCGGCGGTCGCTGCGGGAGCGGGGCGGCTGGCTCTCCCCGGGCGGGTGCTCCCGAGATGACCTCGGCGCGCGCCACCTCTGGACCAGGCCCGGCGGAAGCGGCGAGGCGCAGCCAGGCCCCGTCGTCAGAGAGCAGCCACAGGACGCAGGGGGCCTTCAGCATGGCGGCCGCCTGCTCGACGACGCCGTTTAGGACCGCACCGTATTCCGGGGGGAAGCGGAGGAGGCTGCCTGGGGGTGCGGCCCGGGATGCGGCCGTTGCGGAGGATCCATCACCCTGGCCTGAATCAGGCATGTCGCGCCATTGGAGCCCCCGAAGAGATGCCCGCCGGATCGGGCAAGATCGCCCGCGCGGTTGGTACCCCGGGCCGGTTTACACCCCTGCCCGATCGATCTCTCGGCCCCTGCTCAATGCTAACGGCGGGCGGGGCTTAGGGTATCGGGTGAAAAATGTATTTCCAGCAATTTATTTTGCCACACTAACATAATTCCCCTTCCGCCCCGCCTGCCGCCGATACCTGCCGCCGGCACCACATCGCCGGTACCTGCCGCCGGCACCGTGAAATCGCGCACTGTTGCCGATGTGTCTTGCGAACGGGATTTCCTCTGCCGGACCTGGCTGCCCGGGGCAGCCCACGCTGTCAGGGTCCAGCCGCCCCACAGGGCACCGGGATCGGAGATCCCGCAGCGGACCGATCCGGCGCAGGTGGTACAATGGCTGGGAGCACGAGGAGGACGTAACGTGCCGGATGCACGTGTTGACAGGCTCGAAGCGGCCCTGGGGCGCCTGGCCGAGGCCCAGCGCGTCACCGAACAGCGGCTCGCCCAGCTCATCGAGCGGGTCGACCAGTTCGCTCTACACGCCACGCAGCTGACCGAGCGGGTCGACCAGCTCGCTCTACACGTCACGCAGCTGACCGAGCGGGTCGACCAGCTCGCTCTACACCTCGCCCAGCTCACCGAGCGGGTGGATCGGCTCACCATCCGAGTCGATCGCCTCGGGGATGAGGTCGGGCAGTTGAGGGGAAATGAACTCGAACGCCGCTACCGCGAGCGGGCTCACGCGTACTTCGACGACCTGCTCTCCGACATTCACGTGCCGTCCATGCAGGACCTGGCCGCCGTGTTGGACCGAGCGCTCGCGGCCGGTACCCTCTCACGGCAGGAGCGGAGAGACGTGCTGGAGGCCGATTTGGTCGTCCGCGGACGCCGGTGGGAAGATCGGGAAGTGGCTTACCTGGCCGTGGAGGTTTCCACCGTGGTGGACGAGGGTGACGTGGAACGCGCGGTGCGACGCGCCGGCTTACTCCACCGGGCCATCGGCGCGCCGGTCCTTCCCGTCGTGGCCGGAGAGGCGATTACACCGCAGGCAAAAGACCACGCGAGGAGCCGGGGAGTCTGGCGGCTGCTGGACGGACGCGCCTCCTCTCCCCGGGAATAGGTCGCAGCGAGTACCCATTTCCCGCTCGCTGCCTCTACGCGGGCGCTTCCTGTCAGACGGCCGGCGCGCGCCGTCGGGCCTGCGTGCTCTCCCGACTCGCTTCATGGTATCATCGATTCAACGCAGCCTCATGAAGAGCGCCTCGAAGACAAGCAGGTTTCGCCCTGGTCTGAATCCGGACGAGGGAACGGAAACAGGCTAACCGGAGGTGGTTCAACGATGCATGCGGCGATTGCCCGCAGGTCTGCCGTGATCCTGGTGGCTGTCCTTCTGCTGGCCTGGCCGGCGGTGCCCAGGGTACAGGCGCAGCGCTCTGGTGGAACACTGACCATCGCACGGCCTGTGGATGCTGTCTCGCTGGATCCGCATTTCGAGACGACCGCGCCCGGCGCGTGGGTCTATCAAATGATCCTGGAGCCGTTGATCACTCTGGGGCCCGACATGAAGATCAAGCCTGTGCTTGCTTCCAGCTACAGGGTCCTGGATGCCACGCGGATCCGCTTCACCTTGCGGCGGGGCGTCCGCTTCCACGACGGCACGCCCTTTAATGCCCAGGCCGTGAAGTTCACCTTTGAGCGTGCGTTCGACCGGAAGAGCCCGGGCCGCTGGGCCAGCCTCGCCGGGCCTATCAAGGGCGCGGAGGTCGTGGATGACTACACGGTAGACATTGTAACCAGCGAGCCGTATGCGCCGTTGCTGTATAGCGTGGCCATGGTCTACGCCGGCATTGTGAGCCCTGCCGCCGTGCAGCGCCTGGGCCCAGAGTTCAGCCGGCAGCCGGTGGGCACCGGGCCATTCAAGTTTCAGGAGTGGCGCACCAACGACCGCATCACTGTCGTACGCAACGATGACTACTGGGGCCCAAAGCCTTATTTGGACCGCATCGTATTTAGGGTCATTCCCGAGGAGTCTGCCCGGATGATTGCGCTGCGCACCGGCGATGTGGATATGGTACTCGTGCCAGCGCCGGCCCAGCTCGATGCCTTTCGCCGCGACCGCGCATTTGCAGTGGCGGAAGCTCAGGGTCTGCGCATCGTCTTCGTTGGCATGAACCTGACCCGACCACCGCTCTCCGACGTCCGGGTCCGCCGTGCCCTGGTGATGGGGACAAACCGCAAGGCGATCCTGGACAATATCCTGGAGGGCGCGGGTGATCCTGCCGACGGCATCCTGGCCAAGGGCGTGTTCGGCTACGCACCCATGGAGCTGGACAAGCGCTATCCCTACGATCCAGCCCGGGCCCGGGCTCTGCTACAGGAGGCAGGATTCCGTCCGGGGCCAGATGGCATCATGCAGCGCGAGGGGATCCCGCTGGTCCTCACGCTCATCAGTGCACGCGGACGCTACTTGAAGGATGCCGAGATTGCGGAAGCCTGGCAGGGCCAGATGCGCGCCATCGGCGTCCGGGTGGACATAAGCTTCCTTGAGTGGGCCACGGTATTTACCCATGTCCGCGCGGCAACGCTAGACTACCACCTCTTCATGCTGGGGTGGGTCACCACCACAGCGGATGCGGACTACAGCCTCCTGCCCATGTTCCGCTCCAACATGGCACCTCCGACTGGTTGGAACACCTGGCGCTACGTGAATCCACAGTTCGACCGGCTGGTGGATCAGGCGCGGGTCAGCACTAAAGCAGAAGAGCGCCAGGAACTGTATGC
>JAVKIA010000065.1 GCA_031459715.1 Armatimonadota bacterium
CAGGGCACGCCTGATCCTCCCGATCGTCGCCGCCTGGTCCAGGACCCGTCCCTCCCGGGAGACGTCGGTGAGCACCACCTCGTCCTCCACGACCGTCACCCGGGCATCCCGCGGCGGGGCCGCAACCGCCGCGGCCAGGCGGGAGACGACCGCCCGCAGTGCGCCCTCGTCCCGGACGACCTCTAGAGGGACATCCGCGCCCCAGCGCAGCCTCCAGCGGGCCTGCAGTCTGCGGAAGGGACCGCCCTCCCGGCCGAGTGCGTAAGCAGCGGCCACCGCCCGGGCGGACTCCGCCCGCATGCCCAGCTCCGCCAGGGTGGGGCGGATCACCACCCCGGCGGCGCGCACCTCCAGCGTGCGGGCCAGGGTCGGTGCCACCACGCTCTCCACCCGCCGCAGGGCCTCCGCCGGGTCGAGGCCGGCGACGGGGATCCCGGCGATGCTTACTCCGGGCAGGATGCGACCTCGGTAGGACCGGGCCTCGCGGACGAAGGCGGCGGCAAACCCCACGGCGGCCAGCAGGACGGCGAGAGTGGCCGCGGCCAGGAGGCGCTTCACCGCCGGCCCTCAGGCAGGCAATGTCTCACCGCTGGCCCTCCTCACGCAGGCAACGCTTCATCTCTGCCTCTCCCGCAGCCGGCGGCGGACCTCGAAGAGGATGACCGCAGCGGCGGTCGCTGCGTTCAGGGAAGCCACGCGGCCGCTCATGGGGATGGCCACCAGCCGGTCGCAGGACTCGCGCACCAGTCTGCCCAGGCCCCGCCCCTCGCTGCCGATGACCAGGGCCAGCGGCGGGGCCAGTTCTGTCGTGTAGAGGTCTTGCCCCCCGGGGTCGGCCCCGGCAACCCACAGCCCCTGGCGCTGCAGGTGCCTGATGGTTCGGGCGAGGTTCGTCACCTGCGCCACCGGCAGGTGCTCCACCGCCCCCGCGGAGGCGCGGGCGACCGCAGCGGTGAGACCGCTCGCCCGCCTCGCCGGGAGCACCACCCCGTGCGCGCCGGCTGCCTCGGCCACGCGGATGATGGCCCCGGCATTCTGGGGATCCTGGATGCCGTCCAGCAGCACCAGCAGGGGGGCCTCGCCGCGGGCGCGGGCCGCTGCCAGGAGGTCATCGACCTCCGCCGTGGGACGCGGCGCTGCCAGGGCGACGACACCCTGGTGCGCGGGAGTCCGGGCGATGCGGTCCAGCCAGCGGGGATCGACCTCTTGTACGGGGACGTTGCGGCCGCGGGCGAGTCCCACGATCTCCTGCACAGACCCCCGGGCGGTGCGGGCCACCAGCAGCTTGCGGATCGACCGCCCGGCAGCCAGAGCCTCGCGCACCGGGCGCCGCCCCTCGATCTGCTCCTCCATGGCTGCTAGCGGAGCCGTCGCGGCTCCCCCGCCCGCGGGGCCGGCCGCCACCGGGCCCCTCCGGGCAGGTCCTCCACGATGATGCCCAGCTCGCCCAGGCGAGCGCGCACCCTGTCGGCCAGGGCATAGTCTCGCTGCTCCCGCGCCCGCTGCCGCCCGGCGAGCAGCGCCTGGATGACTTCCTCAGCATTCCCTTCGCCCGCGTCGGCGAAGAGGTCGGCGGCCTGGCTCCGGGCCTCCTCCAGCAGACCTCTCAGCTCCGGCAGCAGGGAGGGCTCCACGCCCGCGCGGGGAAGCGCCAGGCCGAGTACACGGGCCAGCTCGCGCAGGGCATCCGTCGCCACCCACAGACCCGCCCGCCCCCCTGCGCGCCCCGAAGCCACCGCCGCGGCCGCCTTGTTGATCTCCCCCGCCAGGGTGAAGAGGGCCGCCAGAGCCTGCGGGGTGTTGAAGTCGTCGTCCATGGCCGCCTCGAACGCCTGCCGCGCCCGTGCCGCGGCCTCCCCCAGGCCTCCCTCCGCCGCATCACTGCTGCGGGCGACGGCGTCCTCCGCGTTGGCCAGGGAGGTGCGCAGCCGCTCCAGCCCGCGGGCCGCGGCCTGCACCGCTTCGTCGGTCCAGCGCAGCGGGGTGCGGTAGTGAGTCCCCAGGAAGAAGAGGCGGATGGCATCAGGCTCGTACTGCGCCAGTGCCTGGCGCAGGGAGACGAAGTTGCCCAGGTGGCGGTGCATCTCCTCCCCCACGGGGGGCTTCATCAGAGCGTTGTGCACCCAGTAGCGCACAAACGGGGTCTTCCCCGTGTAGGCCTCCGACTGAGCGATCTCGTTCTCGTGGTGTGGGAAGATGACGTCCTGCCCTCCCCCGTGGATGTCTACCTGTGGCCCCAGGTACTGCAGGTTCATCGCGGAGCACTCGATGTGCCACCCCGGCCGCCCCGGACCCCACGGGCTGGGCCAGGAGGGCTCACCCGGCCGCGCCGCCTTCCACAGGGCGAAGTCCATAGGGTGCTCCTTGCGCGGGTCGGGCTCCACCCGGGCGCCGGCCTGCATCTCCTCCAGCGACCGCCCGCTGAGCTGCCCGTACCGGGGGAAGGAGGTGACGCGGTAGTAGACGTCGCCATCCACCGCGTAGGCGTGCCCGCGGCTGATGAGACCGGCGATAATCTCGATGATGGTGGGGATGACCTGGGAGGCGCGGGGATAGTGGTGGGCGCGGCGCACGCCCAGGGCGTCCATCTCCTGGAAGAAGCGGTCGATGTATTCCTGGGCGATGTCGAAGATGGTCCGGCCGTTCCGGAGCGCCTTCTCGATGATCCGGTCCTCGATGTCGGTGAAGTTCTGCACGTGGAGGACCCGGTACCCGCGGTACTCCAGGTAGCGGCGGACCACGTCGAAAAAGCTGTAGCTCAGGGCGTGCCCCACGTGCACCGGACCGTAGAGGTTCGGCCCGCAGACGTAGATGCGCACCAGCCCCGGCTCCAGGGGCTGAAAGGGCTCCTTCCGCCTGCTCAGGGTGTTGTGAATCCTCAGAATCGTCGCCCACCTCGTCGCTGGCCCCGGCCTTCGCCGCCGGTGCCGCGGGACGTCAGAACGGCCGCTGCAGCTCGATGGCCTCCAACTGTGCCGTCAGCTCCCACTCCACGGAGGGGCGCAGCGTCCATGGCTCCAGCCGCCGCGCTCGCCGCAGGTCAAATGCCCCCCGGTCGGTGACCACGCGGTAGTAGACGGCGTCGTACTCACGGCGGGTTTCCACCACGCGCTGGATGCGGTAGAACTCCGTTCCCCACCAGAAGCCGGCGGGCTTTCCCCTCCCCGAGCCGCGGACCACTTCCACGGCCACCGCCGCGCGCAGCGGGGCCCGCTCCACGAACAGCAGGTGAGGGGTCTCCCGGGCCCGCTCCAGGGCGCGCCGGTAGCGCCGCGCCGTCTGCGCCTTCCGCAGCCGCACCTGCGTCCGTCTCATGCCGTTTTGGAGACCGGCCGGAGAGTGGCGACCACCTGTGCGGCGATTCCCTCGCCGCGGCCGATGGCCCCCAGACCGTCGGTGGTCGTGGCCTTGATCCCCACCATCCCCTCCTCCAGGCCCAGGAGGGAGGCGATCACCGCCCGCATCGCCGGCAGGTGCGGGGCCAGGCGGGGCTCCTCCGCCAGGACCACCACGTCCACCTGCGCGGGGAGGAACCCCACCGCCTGGACCCGGGAGACCACCTCCGCCAGCAGGCGGCGACTGTCCGCGCCGCGGAAGCGCTCGTCTGGAGGGAAGTGGTGCCCGACATCAGGCAGGCCGGCCGCCCCCAGCAGGGCGTCCATGATGGCGTGCAGTACGGCGTCGGCGTCGGAGTGCCCGGAAAGCCCCCGATCGAAGGGGATGGTGACGCCGCCCAGGACGAGAGGACGTCCGGGCACCAGGCGGTGCGCGTCGTAGCCGATCCCGGTACGGAGCCCAATGCGGCCCTCCCGCTGCGCCACCACCGCCTCGGCCAGCTCCAGGTCCGCGGGGGTGGTCACCTTCAGGTTAAGCGCTTCCCCCTCCACGACACGGATCACCCCGCCTGCAGCCTCCACCAGGGCGGCGTCGTCGGTAGCCCGCAGCCCCTCCCGCCGGGCGCGGGCATGAGCCTCCCGCAACAGCGCTGCCCGGAAGGCCTGAGGAGTCTGCACCTGCCAGATGTGCTCCCGATCCAGGGTCCGACAGACGACCCCTCCGGCCACCTCCTTCAGCGTGTCCCGGGAGGGCAGGGCTGCGGTGGCCGCGCCTGTCTCCGCGGCGGCGGCCAGGACCCGGCGGACCAGGTCGGGAGTGGCCAGGGGGCGCGCCGCGTCGTGGACCACCACCCACTCCGCTTCCGGCACTGCTTCCAGCCCCGCAGCCACGGAGTCCTGCCGCTCCTCTCCCCCCGGCACCACTGCGGCGACGCGGGGAAAAGGCGCCGTATGCGCCCGGGCGGCATCCAGGTAGGCGGGGGGCGCCACCACCACGGCCGTATGCACCTGGGGAGCCTCCAGCAGCGCGCGCAACGCGTGCAACAGCACCGGCCGTCCGCCCAGGGGGAGGAAGGGTTTAGGCACCGCGCCCATCCGCCGGCCCCGACCGGCGGCGACCAGGATGGCGGCGGTGGGTGCGGAGGGGTCCACCGCGAACACGGGGCTAGCGGCGATGGGCGGTGGAGGAGCCTGCGGCCACGTCCCCCTTGGGGCGGGCGAAGATCATCCGTCCGGCGACGGTCTGCAGGACACTGGTCACCACCACGTCGGAGGTCTCCCCGATGTGCTTCTTGCCCCCCTCCACCACCACCATCGTCCCGTCCTCCAGGTAGCCGATGCCCTGCCCGGCCTCCTTGCCGTCCTTCATGATGTGGACGGTCAGCTCCTCGCCCGGGAGGTGGATGGGGCGCATGGCCTGCGCCAGCTCGTTGACGTTGAGCACGCGAACCCCCTGCAGCTCGGCGACCTTGTTCAGGTTGAAGTCGTTGGTCAGAATCCACCCGCCCACCGCCCGGGCCACACCCACCAGCCGCGCGTCCACATCGCCCTCGATCCCCGGAGGGCTGTCGATCACCTCCACGGCGTCCCACTCCTTCTGTAGCCGGTTGAGGATGTCCAGGCCGCGGCGGCCGCGGGCGCGGCGCATGGTATCCGTGGAGTCGGCAATGCGCTGCAGCTCGGCCAGCACGAAGCGGGGCACCAGCAGCGGGCCCTCCAGGAAGCCGGTCTTGCACACGTCTGCGATGCGCCCGTCGATGATCACGCTGGTGTCCATCACCTTAGGCACCACCCGGCGCGGCGGGGGGCCGTGGCTCTTTCCTTCACCCATGCGGTCC
>JAVKIA010000066.1 GCA_031459715.1 Armatimonadota bacterium
TCCTGCTGGTGCTGGTGCGCGAGCGCCGGCGATTCTGGACTTGACCGGAAGCGGCGCGTATAATCGGGGTGCGTGACCTCGCGAGCGGGAGTAGCTCAGAGGTAGAGCGTCTCCTTGCCAAGGAGAAGGCCGTGGGTTCAAGTCCCATCTCCCGCTCCACGATTCCCGATGCCGCTGGGTCTACTGTCGTCCGTCGGGCGGAACATCCTACAACGCCGCGCCCCTCCCCCAGGATTCTTCCTGTCAAGTAAAACCCCTTTACAAGCTCAGCCCCCGTGTCCTATCTCTTTCTGCTGGGGAATGCTCCCAGCCGTGGTCCGGCGGCAGCCCTGGGGCTGTTGCCCGACCGGGGGGAAGTTGGGACTTGGAAGGAGGTGACGGATCATGCTGGCGCGACGGACGCCATTCCAGGAGCTGTTCGAGCTCCAGCGGGACCTGATGGACCTCTTTGGCCGGTTCTTCGGGAGCGTCACCCGCGGGGCGGCGGACTTCCTGGCGAACACCGAGGCCCTTTACCGGAACGGGCATCTGGTGATTCGCGCGGAGCTCGCGGGCGTTGATCCCAAGAGCGTGGACGTCTCCGTCGCGGGCGATACGCTCACGATCAAGGGCGAGCGGAAGGCGCCCGACGTTCCCATGGACGATCGGCTCTTCAGCGAGATCGTCTACGGGAAGTTCGAGCGGAACATCCCCCTGCCGGAGGGCCTGGATGCCGATCGCGTCAAGGCTGTCTGGCACAACGGGATGCTGGAAATCACGATCCCGGTGAGTCAGGCGATCCGGCCCAGGAAGGTCCCGGTGGAGATCGCCAAGGCCTAGGCTGCAGGGAATGTGGGGTCGAAAGGGGCTCCACCTTCCGAGCCTGGGATGAGTGTCCGTCTCCGTGTGCGACGTGCGTGAAAGGAGGTGAGCCATGATGCTTGCCGATTTGGGCCTCTTGATCATCCGCGTGGTGGTCGGTGCGCTGTTCATCGGTCACGGGCTGCAGAAGCTGGCCGGCTGGTTTGGCGGGCACGGGCTCCCCGGCACCGGTCAGTGGATGGCATCGCTGGGGCTGCGGCCCGGGCGCGCATGGGCTGCGCTGGCGGGAACCCTGGAGACACTCGGCGGCCTGTGCCTCGGGCTGGGCCTGCTCAGCCCGCTGGGAGCCTTGTTCATCAGCGGAGTCATGGTGATGGCGATCGTTCGCATCCACTGGCCGAGGGGCATCTGGGTCACGAACGGCGGATACGAGTATCCGCTGATGAACCTTACAGTGGCGGTGGCCGTCGCCCTCATCGGTCCCGGCCGCTACGCGCTGGACCCGTACCTCGGCGTGGCGCTGCCGGTGGTACCGGTGCAGGCCGTCGGGCTGCTGTTGGCCCTGGCCGTGACGACGCTTGCGGGGCGGGCAGTCCCCGCTGAGCGGGCCGAAGTGCGGCACGCTGCCTAGCCTAGTCGGTCGCCATCCCGTCTCGCCGCATCGGAGCGCCACGAGCCACTCCGGGGGCCCGTGGCGCCACGCCGTCCATCGAGAAGCGCGGGGTCCGCCGCCTTCCTCTCCGCGAGCACCGCGGTGGACCGAGTGTGTCCTCCCCACGCGCCGTCAGCCCGGATCGGCTGCTCCGGCCTGTCTGGGACCATCAATCTGGTGTACTGGTCCACGGGACCTCTCTGGCCTTCTCAGCGACGTTGACACCGGTTTCTGGCCTCGCCTACAATCGGGTCGAGGGACGCGCTGGCGTCCTCCTCGCCCGCGGGGCGGCGTAGCCAAGAGGCAAGGCAGGGGTCTGCAAAACCCCCATACGCCGGTTCGAATCCGGCCGCCGCCTCCAGTCAATTCCTCCTTATCGGAGACGGGGAACCGCGTTCCGGGAAAACTGCGTGACGTGGTGGGCAGGGTGGGATTCGAACCCACAAGCCCCGTCGGGGCAGGGGCTTTTAAGGCCCCCGCGGTTTGCCAGTTTCGCCACCTGCCCGATCCCTATTCTATACCACTCCAGGGCTCACTCCCACCCTCAGCGGTACCGCGTGACCTCCGGCCCTTCCTCGTCCGACGCGGTCTCGGCCGCGACTTCCTCCAGGCCGAGTTCCCGGTGGACTACGCGGTTGCGGCCCCCCTGCTTGGCCTCCCGCAGGGCCTGGTCCGCCGCCTCCAGGATCGTCGTGGTGCCGAACGGGCCGTGGTCGAGCGGCACATAGGTCGTGAGGCCGACGCTGATGGTCAGGCGGACGCGCCCCTGCGGGGCCTCGAACGTCATCTCCTCGACCGTCCGGCGCAGCCATTCGGCCACCTCCACGGCGTCCTCGGCCCGGGCGCCGGGGAGCACCCACACGAACTCCTCGCCGCCGTAGCGCCCCACCAGGTCGGTCACGCGCCGCCGGCCGTTGAGCAGCCGGCCGAGCACCCGCAGCGCGTCGTCGCCGACCTGATGGCCGTAGGTGTCGTTGATCTGCTTGAAGTGGTCCAGGTCGACCATCATGATGGAGAAGGGCTCGCCGCTGCGCCGGCTCCGCTCCACGGCCAGGAAGAACTGCTCGTCGAAGCTGCGCCGGTTGGGCAGATCGGTGAGCGGGTCGCTGGTGGCCAGGCGCTCCAGCTTCCGGTTGGCTTCCTTCAGTTCGTCCTGGAGGTGCTTCACGCGCAGGGCCGCGCGGACGCGGGCGATCAGCTCGGCGGTCTCGAAGGGCTTGGCGACGTAGTCGTGGGCCCCCAGCTCGAGCCCCTTGATGCGGCTGTCCAGTTCGGACCGGGCCGTCATCATGATGATGGGGATGTCCCGGACCTCGGGGTCGTCCTTGAGCGCCTGGCAGACTGAAAACCCATCCACATCGGGCATCATGATGTCCAGGAGGATGAGGTCCGGCGGCTCTTCCCGGACGGCCCGGAGCACCCCGCTCCCGCCGGGGAGGACGGTGACCGAGCATCCCAGCGCCTCCAGGCGGCGCTTGAGGAGATCGAGGATCGCTGGCTCATCGTCCACGACGAGCAGTCTGGGCGGACGGGGACCGGTTGAGATGGACATCGCGCGCGCGAGCCTCCCGTGGGCCGGGCAGGTCGCGGGAACCTTCGGCACCGGCCGGAGGTCTCCTCCGGCGCGGAGGGCATGGAAGACCTCCCGTGGTATTTTACCCTGAAATCCTCCTCCGGATGCCGGCAGACGAGGAGGCCGGTGTGTTGAACCCCGCGGCGCCGCAGGTCTCGTTGCTGCCCATCGCGGTCGGCATTGTGGAACTGGTCATCGGATGCCTGGCGCAGGCGGCTCCAGGCGCCTTTGACGCCCCCGTCTACCGTGAGTCGGTCGGTCGCGTCTCCCGCTATGCCACGGCGCTCGTGGCCGGGGGTGTCTTCACACTCCTCTCCTACGCGGCGAAGACGCGCGGGGCGGGGCGGGTCTCCCTCGCCTGCGGGTTCCTCGGTGCGCTCCCGCTGATCGCGATCGGCGCAATCGCCCTGATCCAGGCCGGCCTGTGGGCGTCGGCGTTCGTGGGCCTCGTGCTCGGGGCCGGCGTGCTGGTGGACGCCGCCCGCCCGTCCGCCTCCGGGGGGGAGGGCCGGCGGCCGCTGCCCACCTTTCCGGCCGTCATGGCCGCCCTGGCCGCCATCGTGGGCGCACTGGCCGTGCTGGCGCCGTCCTCCCTGCGCGTGCCGGGCGTGTCCGTCCTGGCCGTCCATGCGATGCGGCTGGGAGCGGGACTGCTGGCCGCGACAGGACTCCTGCTGTTGGGTCTTCTGTGGCCGCGGGTGCGCCCGGCCGTCCAGGCGCTGGCCGCCCTGCCCTTCCTGGCGCTGGCCGCCGGACTGGTCGACGCCGGACGCTGGCCGGGCGGGGTGACCTATGCGCTGCTGGGGGCCGCCCTGGCGGCCGAACCGGCGCTGGTGCCCATCCTGCGGCGACGGTGGGCACAGCGTCTGGAGGAGCCCCGCGGGACGGTCGAGTACGAACTCGCCACCGAGGCGACCGCCTGGGGAGTGGTCCTCGTCCTGGCGCTCGCCGCCAGCGTCGGGACGCCGGGTCTTCGCCGGTTCGAACTGGCGGTCATCGTCCTGCTGGCGAGCGTGTTCACCGTGGCCTGGTTCCACGTGCGGTCTGTGCGCGGCGCCGGGCCGCAGGCCACGGTCGCTGCGGCGGCGATCTACAGCGCCCTGGTCACGGCGGCGGTCACGGTGACCGGTGGGATGACCAGCCCGCTCTTTCTGCTGAACGCCATTCCCATCATCGCGCTGGCGTGGACGCGGGTCCCGAAGTCCATCTTCGTCCCGACGGCGATCCCACTGGCGGCGCTGGTGGCCCAAGGCACGCGCCTGCTGCGCCTGGGCGAGGCCACGCCGGCCCTGCTGCTGAGCGTGGCGGTGCCCCGCGCGGTGGGGCTGCTGCTGGTCTCGGGCCTCTCGTACATGCTGGCCCGGCGCAACCTGGAGGAGCAGAGCCGCGTCCGGCAGGCGCGCCTGGAACTGCAGGCGGTCCTGACGAACATGGAAGAGGGCCTGGTCACGACCGACGCAGGGGGCCGGATCACCCTCTGCAATCCTGCGGCCGCGGCCCTGCTCGCCTCCGGCGGGGATGTTCGCGGCCGCGCCCTGACCGAGGTCCTGCCGCTGCGGCGGGCCGACGGGAGCATCTTCCCTGCCGACGAGCATCCGCTGCGCCGCGCCCTGACCGGGGAGCGCGTGCCGTGGACGCGCCTGCTCGTGCTGGGACCGCAGGGACCTCTGCCCGCGGCCCTGGCGGCGACACCCCTGGCGGGCCTCGGCACCCCGGGGGCTGTCCTCCTGCTGCGGGATGTGCGCGCCGAGATCGAGATGGAACGCATCCGCGACGACTTCTTCTTCATCGCCTCCCACGAACTGCGCACCCCGCTGACCGTGATGCAGGGGAACCTGGAACTGGCCGTGGAGGGCATGCCGGCCGGCACGCTGCGCGCGACGCTGGAGGAGACACT
>JAVKIA010000067.1 GCA_031459715.1 Armatimonadota bacterium
AGAAGACCTGGTTCAGGTACCATTCCAGGATCTGGTCGTCGCTGTACTTGCGCTTCAGCTCGATGGCCAGGATGACCTCTTTGACCTTGCGGCCGATCGTCCGCTCGTGCCGCTCTTTCTCCGGGATGTAGACGTTCTTGACGAGCTGCTGGGTGATGGAACTGCCGCCGCTGCCCTTGAACCAGCCGGGCCCGAAGGGCGTGAGGTTTTCCAGGGCCGCCCGAACGACGCCACGCACGTTGATGCCCGGGTTGTCGTAGAAGCTGGCGTCCTCGGTGGAGATGGTGGCCTGGATGAGCCAGGGAGATATCTCGGAGAGGGGCACAGGGTTGCTCAGCCCCGATAGGGGATCGACGAACTCGTATAGCTGGGTACCGTAGCGGTCGTAGACGCGGCTGCCCGCCGAACCAGTCTTGGCCAGCGCTTGGTCAGGGGGATCCAGGTCGTGCGTGTAGTGCTGGTAGACGGCGAGAGCTACACCGCCACCTGCAATGAGGAGGGTCAGGAACAGGAGGCCAGCGAAGGCCATCAGCCAGACCCACATCGGAGCGCCGGAGCGCTTGCCGTTGCCGTTCAGCCGCCGGAGCCTGCGCCGGATGTACGGACGCCTCGCAGCCATCGCCTGCTAGTCCTTCTTCTCCAGAATAACGAAATGGGAGAGGCCAAAGATTCGTAATGGTGTGCCCTCGAGAGGATAGAGCACCCGTCGCAACACCGCCGAGGCGAAGCCGCTGCGGGCCGATAGGTTGTCGAAGCCGGGCCAGACGCAGGTGTGCACCACTATCCGGGCTGGCAGGCGGGCCAGAAGGCGTCGCAGACCGCCCCCAGTGTAGGCGCGCACGTGGGGCACCAGCCGCCGCCGCCAGGGGTCCGGCAGGTAGTTCACCAGGGGGATGTTTCCGAAGATGTAGCGCTTGCCCAGGAACACGCCGTGCGTCTCGAAGGGGTAGAGGCGGTTGGGGCAGAAGATGACGATGTTGCCCCCGGGCCGCGTCACGCGACAGGCCTCGCGCAGGGTGAGGGCGTCGTCGCGGACGTGCTCCAACACCTCGTGCAGGAGCACCAGGTCGAAGGCGGCGTCCCGGAAGGGGAGGTTTTCGCTCACCGCCACCGCCAGGCCTCCGCTGGGGGCGGGTGTTAGCGCCTGCGCGCCGCGCCGGACGCGCTGCCTATCGATGTCCACGCCGTAGACGTAGGCCGAGAACTCAGCCAGCCGCCGCACGAAGGTGCCGACACCACAGCCGATGTCCAGCATGCGGCGGCCCTCCAGGGGGACGTAGTGACGGATGAGGGAGAGGCGGCGCTCCAGGCCGAACCGCCAGACGTAACTGGGCTGGCCCAGGCCGGCCACCGGGGGGGCGGGCGCTGTCTTCACTTCCTCGACCACAACCTAGGGTATGGTAGCAGGGCGGGCGGCAAGCGGCAAGGTGGGAAGTGGAGATGACGCATGACTCTCCCCTCGTCGGCTTGCTTCTTTGTCCCCAGGCGATAGTATGTAGATCGGAGATAATCTAGGCCGAAGGTATGGAGAAAAAGGGCCGTCGATCCTTCGTCCGCATCAGGGGGCCAGGAGAGCGCCGTCTGGAAGCCCCCATCAGGGATGTCGATTTGCTCCGCCAGCAAGAGGGGGTCACAGAAGGGGAAGGCGCGGCGCCAGGCGAACGGACGCGGATCGTGATCCCGCGCCAGGAGCGGGGCGGCTCTGACTGGCCGGAGCAGGACATCGAGCTGCGGGAGGTTCGTTATGGGCGGGCCTCTCGCGGGCCGTACCTGCGGGTGGTGCCGCGCCAGCGGCGGTTCACGCGGGTCGCTCCGGGCTACCTGGAAGCCACGCGGCTGGCCAGCATTCCTGCCGACACTCTCGGCCGGTATCTCGCCGGCCTCAAGCAAGTGATCATTGGCAGCCCGTTCGCTACATCGCAGGCGATCCACGAGCGGCTGACCAAGGTGAAAGCCCTGCCCATCTTCTCATCAGACGCGCTGTCCTCCTCTGCCTACGCTACGGAAGAGATCCTAATCATGCTGGCGCTGGCTGGTTCGGGAGCGCTGTCCCACGCGCTGCCCATAACGGGGGTCATCGTCCTGCTGCTGGCCATTGTGACGCTTTCCTACCGCCAGACGATCAGGGCCTATCCCAGCGGGGGCGGCGCCTACACGGTGGCACGCGAGAATTTGGGACAGGGCCCGGGGCTAGCAGCGGCGGCGGCGCTGATGGTGGACTATGTCCTGACCGTGGCGGTAAGTGTGGCGGCGGGGGTGGCGGCCATCACTTCGGCGGCGCCCGGCCTCTACGACGTGCGGGTTCCGATAGGAGTGCTGGTGGTGTCATTGTTCGCTCTGGGAAACCTACGGGGCATCCGCGAATCGGGGACAATGTTCGCCGCCCCCACCTATTTCTTCATCCTGGCCATGGGCACGATGATCGTGGTGGGTCTGATCAAAGTGGTCATCGGGGATGCACCGGGGTCGCTGCTGCACGGTGCGCCGCCGCGGGAGCAGGTGGTGGCCACTCAGGGGCTAACGGTGTTCCTCATCTTGCGGGCCTTTTCGTCCGGCAGCGCGGCGCTGACGGGGGTAGAGGCCATCTCCAATGCTGTACCAGCGTTCAAGCCGCCGGAAAGTCAGAACGCGCGGACGACGCTGACAATGATGGCCTGCATTTTGGCTTTCCTATTCCTGGGCGTCTCCTACTTGAGCAGTCGCTATGGGCTGGTACCGTCGGAGAAGGAGACCATCGTATCGATGCTGGGTAAGGGCGTCCTGGGCGAGAACGTGCTGTATTACGCTTACCAGGCGGCGACGGCGCTGGTGTTGTTCATGGCCGCTAATACCAGCTTCGCTGGTTTCCCGTGGCTCTCGGCCATCCTGGCCAGGGACCGGTTCATGCCGCGGCAGTTCGCCTTCAAGGGAGACCGCCTGGCCTTCTCTCGAGGCATCGTCTTCCTGGCGGGCGCTGCGTCCCTGCTGCTCATCGTCTTCGCTGGAGAGGTGACAAGGCTAATACCGCTGTATGCGGTAGGGGTGTTCGTCTCCTTCACGCTCTCGCAGTCGGGTATGGTGGCGCACTGGTGGCGGCTGCGGGAGCCCGGCTGGCGCGGGAGCCTGGTGATCAATGGCGTGGGAGCGGCAGCGACGGCGGTGGTGGCGCTGATCATCGCCAGCACCAAGTTCACCCACGGGGCCTGGATCTCCATCCTGCTGATGCTGGCGCTGATGCTCTTGTTCACGCGAATACGGCGCCACTACGACTGGTTTGATGAGGTTGTGGGGGTCGACGAGGCTATGCTTCCATCCGGCGTCCCGACCACAGTGCCGGCGGAGCGTCCACTAACACGGGAGCACATTGTGGTGCCGGTGGACGGCATCAGCAAGGTGACCCTGGCGGCGATAGCGTTTGTGCGAGAGCTGTCCGGCAGGGTGACGGCGGTGTACATCACGGACGATAGGGAGGAGGCAGACGAGCTCCGGGCGCGCTGGGAGAAGATGATCCCGGACATTCCGCTGCTGATCATCGAGTCGCCGTACCGGGCGTTCGTGGCGCCGATGCTGGCTTACGTGGGGTCGCTGCAGCGGGCCGAGCCGGGGGGAAACATCACGGTGGTGTTACCCGGCTTCGTCCCGCGCCACTGGTGGGAGCGGCCCCTGCACAACCAGAACGTGCTGCGCCTGAAGCCTCACCTCAGGAAGCAGCCGGGGGTGAGGGTCATCGACCTGCCGTACCGGCTGGAGGAGAAGTGAGGGCCTCCGCTCGTCCTGAGCCCGCAGGCGAAGAATCTGGGGAGGGGAGCTCCACCCTGCTCCAGAGACCCTTCGCTGCGGCTCGGGGTGACAGCACAGTGGCGGCGTTCTTCGCTTGTCGTTCGACATCATCCGGAGGCGGATTGCTGGGCAGAGACTCACCCTGAGCGGTTGGACATGCGGCGGTAGCGCCGCAGGGCCTCCATGAGCGATAATAGAGCGGAAGGAATCAAAGGGAACGATCATGGCCAAGGCCGACGGACGTAAGCCCTTCGAGTATGAGTACCGGCCGGGCGAGGAGCTGGTGCTGCGCTTTCGCCGCCCTGTCATCGACTTCATCCCCTGCGAGGCGCGGGACCACCTGCTGGCGGCTCAGAAGGAGTTCTTG
>JAVKIA010000068.1 GCA_031459715.1 Armatimonadota bacterium
CCAGTCTCAGGAAGCGGCGGCGGCTAATCCCTGGATCCTGTGCCATGCGCCTCCACCTGCTAGTGCCCGCGGGCCGGTGCGTAGTCGTAGAGAAACGTCCAAATGTAGTCCACCAGCGCCCACACCTCATCCTCCCGCAACTGACCCTGATAGCCGGGCATGAGCCCGCGGCCGGTCCAGATGCGCTGGTAGAGCTCCGAGGGCTTCCGCTGCAGCATCAGGTTCACGTCCGTGAAGATCCCGGGACCCTCCCCACGACCCCACCCCCACAGGCGTGCCGCCATCTCCGCGCTCAGCGCGCCACCCCGGCCGTCCCCGGCCGCGCCGTGACAGGCGGCACAGGTCGCGGTTCGCCCGCCGCCGATCCCAAGGGCGCGGTTCTGGTAGATGTCGCGGCCCAGCGCCACAGAAGCCGGCGTGGCCGAGAACGTCTTGACGTAGAACAGGGTGTCCCAGATCTGCGCGTCGGTCAGCGTGGGAAAGCCGCGGTTGGCGCCGTACGCTGGCCTCGGGCCAAACGCCGGCATCGCCGTGTGCGGCCGGCCCAGCTTGATGGTCTCGAACAGGGCGAACGGGGCATTCAGACGCTGCTGTACCAGGTTGTGGAAGTTGGCGGGGCGGGACGGCAGGTCTTCGCCCCGCAGCTTCAGGCCGAACATCCCGAAGAAGTCGGTCATGGGGTTCTTGTGCGGCGCGACCAAGCCTGCGGCGGCCGGCCCATCACCGAACCCTTCGTTGCCGTGACACGGCCAGCACACCCGCTCGTAGACCCCCCGGCCGCGCGCAGCCGACGGCCGGGGATTGGTGGGCGCCAGGGGGAGCGCAGGCGGCGCCTCGACCAGGCCGGCACCCGCGGTCGCAGCGGTGCCGGTCCCCACGGTTGGCTGGCAACCGCCGGCGACCGTCGCGAGCAACAGCAGGATGACGAGCGTGCGGCGCGACTGTGGCAGCAACAGGGGCATCGCAATTCCCCGTTGAGTTCTTCGCCTGACAACCAACTCCTCCCCCAGCATCAGGCCTCGGACGACATCCTGGCGATCGCCAGCATCAGGCCCACGATCAGGAGGGCGGCCAGCGTCCCGGCGGCCACCGGGGCCAGCCACAGCCGCGCCGACGGCACGCCCGTAATGCTGAGGCGCAAGTCACCCGGCGGTACCGCCCGGGCTGTTGCGCGAGCGTAGACCTGCCCCTCGCTGGTGACCGATGGCAGGAGCTGGAGTGCCGGCCCGCGGGCCTCCCCGGGCGCTCGAACGAAGATCTCGATGCGGTCGGCGGCCATCGCCAGGCGGCGGTCGAGGGACACTTCGCCCGATCCGCCCACAGCGTATGCGTACGCCACCTGATGGGCGCCAGGCCTCACGATCAACCGATCGGTGATGGCGCCGCCGTCGGCGCGCGGGCGGTGAAACCCGTCACCGAAGGTGATGTAGCGCGCGCCTCTGGGCAGCGGGAAGGCCACGTCACCGAGAAACGTCCGGGTCGTCGCGTTCTGGAGGTGGACGACCTCGGAGACGCGCAGGTAGCCGCGCCACACCTCCACCGCCACGCCGAGCAGTGCCATGCGCAGCGGAACCTGCGGGGAGGCATCGTAGACCAAGACGGTGACCTCGACCGGCCCGCCGCTCACCACCGCGTGGGTTGCGTACGAGACACCTTGATGCTGGACGGTGATCAGGTAGCGGCCATCGGCCAGACCGCTGAAGCCGAATCGCCCGGCGGCATCGGTGCGGGCGAGCGCGACGGGCTCCGGCCCCGCGGTGCCGATGAAGACGAGCTGGACCGGCGCCCGCGCGACCACCGCACCCGCGGTGATGTTGCGCACGACACCCCGAACGGCGCTTCCCGCCGGCGGTGCCGCCGCAGCGGAACCCGCGAACAGGCCCACGGCCGCCAGGAGCAGTGCCACGCCTCTCATAGGCCCGGCGGCGGTGGCATCTTCCGGACAATCGCCGCCAGCTCGCCCTCCAGCACCGCGCGCTGGGCGCGGTAGTCCTCGTCGGAGAGCTTGCCGGTGCCCCAATCGAGCTCGAGGTCGTGGAGCGAGCGTAGCAGGGCCCCCTGCGCGGCGTCCAGCGCATCGTGAGGGTCCGGGGAGGGCACCGTGGTCCGCCGAAACGCCGGCGCCAGCAGGTACGCCGCGGCGGACGCGACGACCAGGAAGAAGACCACTTCGATCACGGCGCGCCGGGGACCCCCTCCGTGGACAGCGGCGGGGCAGAGCGCGGGGAGACCGGTGCCGGCGCCACTCGCCTCCACGTCTCGGGCAGCACGGCGAGGACCACGCCCAGCACGATAATGAGTCCCCCGACCCACAGCCATGAAACCAACGGGTGCACCAGCACGCGGATCTGCGCGCGGCCGTCGGTGTCCCACTCCGAGAGGATGATGTAGAGATCTTCACGCGGCGAAGACCGGATTGCCACATGGTGCATCGGCTGCTCCTGCGTGCGGTAGAACAGCCGCTGGGGAGTGAACGTCCCCGCAAACCGCCCGCCGGCCCAGACGCGTACCGTGGCCTGGGTGATGTCGATCCCGGGCTGCTCTGCGGCCGACAGGCCGCCGAACTCCATGGTGTAGCGGCCCACGGCGAACCGCTCGCCGGAGCGCAGCCAGGCCGCAGACTGGGTCGCGAACGCGCTGCTCCCTGCGATACCCACGAGCATCACCAGGATGCCAAAGTGCACCGTGTAACCGCCGTAGCGCCGCCGGTTCCTCGCCACGAGCCGGACCAGGGCGACGGCGGGACCTTCGCCCCGCCGGACACGAAGCCTGGTCCCGCGTGCAGCCTCCAGCACGATGGTGGCCAGCACGAAGGCGGAGGCGGCGAAGACCAGCAGCGCCCCGGGCGAGCGGACGCCACCCACGGCGAGCACCACCGCCAGCAGGAGACCAGCAGCCGCCGGGAACGCGAAATTCCGAGCGAGCTGCTCCGGCGTAGCCCTGCGCCACGGCAGCAGGGGCCCCACGCCCATCAGCAACAGGATCCCCACCGCGATCGGGATCATCACGGTGTTGAAATACGGGGGGCCGACGTTGATCTTCACGCCGCGGAACGCCTCGGTGATTGCCGGGAAGATGGTGCCGACAAACACCACCACGGTGGCGGCCACGAACAGCAGGTTGTTGGCCAGGAAGGCCGTCTCGCGGCTGACCACGGACTCCACCGCGCCCCGGCTGCGGAGCAGGTCCCACCGCCAGGCCAGCAGGGCGAACGACCCCACCAGCAGCAGGGCCAGGAACGCCAGGAAGAAGTACCCGATCGGCGACTGCGCGAAGGCGTGAATGGAGGACAGCACCCCGCTGCGCACCAGGAACGTCCCGAAGATGGTCAGCCCGAACGTGATGAGCACCAGCGCCACGTTCCAGGTCAGCAGCATCCCCCTGCGCTCCTGGATCTGGATCGAATGGATCCACGCGGTCGCCGTCAGCCAGGGCATGAATGCCGCGTTCTCCACCGGATCCCAGGCCCAGTACCCGCCCCAGCCCAGCACCACGTACGACCACTTGGCGCCGAACAGCAGGCCCAGGGTCAGGAACATCCAGGCCACGATCACCCATCGCCGTGAGAGCACGATCCATGTGTCGTCGAGCCGGCCGGTCACCATGGCCGCTACCACCAGCGCAAAGGGGACGCTCATGCCGACGAAGCCCAGATACAGCATCGGCGGGTGCGCGGCCATCCAGGGGTTCCGCAGCAGCGGGTTGAGCCCCTGACCATCTGGC
>JAVKIA010000069.1 GCA_031459715.1 Armatimonadota bacterium
CGTGGCACCTCTGCACCTCCCGGGCGCGGTAGGGTGGACGCTCCCATAAGGCGGCTGGCCGCCACAACCGCAGCCCGGACGTGGCGCTGCATATGGGCCAGGCGTGGTAGAACTCGGGCGCTCGGCCCCGAGATGCCCACGGCCGCAACGACCCGGCCGTCAGCGTCACACACGGGGCCGGCCACGCAGGCCACCCCCAGCTCGTGTTCTTCCCGGTCCACCGCGTATCCGGCCTCCCGCACCGCCGCCAGGGCCCCCCGTAGCTCCGCCGCCGTGGTGATGGTGTACGGGGTGAAGCGCCGCAGGCGCAACCGTCGGAGCAGGTCCTCCTGATCGGGCGCATATGCCAGCAGCACTTTGCCCACCGCGGTGCAGTGCAGCGGCACACGCTGGCCGATCTGCGTGAAGAGCTTGGTGATGTTCACGCTGACGATGTGGTCGATGTAGACCGCCTCGGTGTCGTGCAGGATCACGAGGTTGGCCGTCTCCCGCGAGCGCGCCGCGAGGGTAGCCAGCACGGGCCGCAGCCGGTCCCGCAGATCCGCTGCGGCCAGAAAGGCGTTCCCGACGCGGAAGGCCTGGATGCCCACGCGGTAGCGCCCTCCCGCGCTTTCCTGCTCCACGAAACCGCGGGCGCGTAGCGTGGCCAGCAGGCGATAGGTGGTGCTGGCATGCAGGCCGACCAGCTGGCTGACCTCCCGCAGGCCCAGGGGATGCCCGTGGTCAGCCACCACCTGCAGAATGCGCAGGGCGCGGTCGGCCGACTGGATCGGTCCGCTCACCCCGACACCTCCTCCTCGTCCCCGGGGGCGAGAGGGACGGGTGAACTGTGCGACCGAAGGGGAGCCAGACGCGGCAGGAGCAGCTCGGCCAGCGTTCCCGGGGGCCGCTCTTCCAGCCGGTAGAGCACGCGGACCACCGGGCGGGCGATGGCAAGAACGCGGCGCAGATCCACAGGGGTAGCGCAGACCACGACGTCGCAGGGGACGGCGGCGATGGTCGCAGCCAGGTCCGCCAGCTGCTCCTGGCCATAGCCCATGGCCGGCAGCACCGGCCCCAGCTGGGCGTAGCGAGCGTACACCTCTGCGATGGAACCCACCGCCCACGGGCGGGGGTCGACGATGACCGCCCCGCGCTCGCGAGCCGCCAGCGTCCCCGCGCCATAGCCCATCTCCCCGTGCGTCAGCGTGGGGCCATCCTCAATGACCAACACCCGCTTCCCGCGCAGCTGCTCGCCATTGTCCACCTCGATGACCAGAGAGCCTTCCACCACGGCAGCCGTGGGGTTGAGGGCGGCGATGGAATCGCGCACTGCCTGCAGAGCCGCGGGAGAGGCGGTGTTCACCTTACTGATCAGCACCACGTCAGCCATCCGCAGGTTGGCCTCACCGGGGTGATAGATTCGCTCGTGACCCGGGCGGTGTGGATCCACGACCACGATGTGGATATCCGGCCGGACGAAGGGGAGGTCGTTGTTGCCGCCTTCCCAGACGATCACGTCCGCCTCCTGCTCGGCCGCCGGCAGGATGCGCTGGTAGTCCACCCCGGCGTAGACGACAGTCCCCTGGGCGAGGTGGAGTTCATACTCCTCCCGCTCCTCCAGGGTGCAACGGTGGCGGTCCAGGTCCTCCCAGGAGGCAAACCGCTGGCATACCTGGGTGCTCAAGTCCCCATAGGGCATAGGGTGTCGGAGGATGACCGTGCGCCACCCGGCGCTGCGGAGGATCTGGACCACGCGGCGGGTGGTGGGGCTCTTCCCGGCTCCCGTACGCACGGCGCCCACCGAGATTACCGGCCGGGCCGCCGGGAGAGCGGTGCGCCGCGGACCGAGAAGGGTGAAGTCGGCTCCCGCGGCCAGAGCGGTGGAGGCTAGGTGCATGACGTGCTGGTGGCTAACGTCGCTATAGGCAAAGATTACTGTGTCGACTGTCTGGCGGTGGAGCAGTGCCGCAAGCTCCTCCTCGGGGACAATGGGGATGCCCTCCGGATAGAGGGGACCCGCCAGCTCGGGCGGGTAGCGGCGGCCGGCGATATTGGGGATCTGCGTGGCCGTAAACGCGACGACCTCGTACTCGGGGCGGTCGCGGAAGCAGACGTTGAAGTTGTGGAAGTCGCGCCCGGCGGCGCCCAGGATGACCACGCGCGTCCTCACGGTGCAGTTACCCCCAGGCGATCCACATCGCTCACGGCCTCCGCGAAGATTCCCAGGCCGGTGGCGAGGTCCTCGGCGCTCACGGTCAACGGCGGGATAAAGCGGATGACGTGTCCGGCGTAGCCGGCCGGGTACAGGATCAGCCCGCGGCGCAGGCAGCACTCCAGGACAGCTCGCACAGCCCTGCCTGAAGGCTGGCCGCCCCGCTGTGGATCGACGAACTCGATCCCGATCATCAACCCCTTGCCCCGCACCTCCCCGATGTGGGTCGAGTGCTGCGCCAGGTCCCGAAGCACCCTCCACGCTTCGGCGGCGCGTTGTCGGGCGTTCTCCAGCACGCCTTCCTCCCGGAAGACCTCCAGCGTGGCCACGGCGGCGGCGCAGGCCACAGGATTGCCGCCGAAAGTGGTGCCATGGGCACCGGCAGGCCAGCGGGCCATAAGCTCCGGGCGGGCGGCCACGGCGCTCAGGGGGAAGCCGGAGGCGATGGATTTGGAGAGCACCATGATGTCCGGGTCGACGCCAAAGGTCTGCGCCGCAAACATCTCCCCGGTGCGGCCGAATCCGGTCTGGATCTCATCAAAGATCAGCAGGATGCCATGTCGGTTGCACAGCTCTCGCAGTCGCGGCAGGAAATCTGGTGGCGGGACGACGTAACCGCCTTCGCCCAGGATAGGCTCCACGATCACCGCGGCCACTTCCTCTGGAGCCACCACATGGGTGAACAGCCGCTCCAGGCTCACCCACGGCTCGTCGCAGCATCCTTGCGGCAGGCGGTGGGGACAGCGGAAGCAGTAGGGATAAGGTACATGGTAGACGGAGGGAAGGAAGGGCTCGTAGTGCCGGCGGTATTTGACGGACGACGTGGTCACCGACGCCGCGCCGTAAGACCGTCCGTGAAAACCGCCGATGAACGCCACGATGGCCGGCCGGCCGCTGGTGTAGCGGGCCAGCTTCAGGGCGCCTTCCACAGCCTCGGTCCCGCCGTTGCTCCAGAAGAACGCGGTCAGCCCGCCGGGCATCACCTCTCCTAACGCCTCACACAGGCGGAGCACGGAATCGTAGAGGTACACACCCAGGGGGCCGTGGATCAGCGCCTCGAGCTGCGCCCGGGCCGCCGCCACCACCCGCGGATGGCCGTGACCGAGATTGCATGCGGCCATCCCCGAGACGAAGTCCAGGAAGCGGCGGCCGTCGGCGGTGTAGACGTAGCTGCCAGAGGCGCGGACGATGGGCAGGCAGGGCCAGTCCTCAGCCAAGCTGGGGGCGAGCCACTGGCGGACGCGCAGCAGACGCTCCGCGAAGTCGGCCATGGAAGAGCTTCGTTTTTCATTATACAATTCA
>JAVKIA010000070.1 GCA_031459715.1 Armatimonadota bacterium
CATCCCGCTGCACATTCTTCCCACGCCCCGTGGTGACCGCCGCCGTGGCGTTGCGCACGTCAAAGACCAACCGCGCCCGCCGCACCACCGCCGCGTAGTCCACGCAGGAGTGGTCGGTCAGGATCAGCACACAGTCCGCCCCCGCCACCAGCTCATCCGTCAGTGGCTGGCTAGTCAACCGCGCCCCCCGTACCTCCACCTCCGGCACGTAGGGGTCGTGGTAGGCCACGTCGATGTTCCGCCGCCGCAGGAGCTCCACCACCCGCACCGCCGGCGAGTAGCGGGCGTCGTCGATGTCCCGCTTGAAGGCCACCCCCAGCACCAGCACCCGCTCCCGGCCCGCACTCCCGTTGTCGTGGAGGGCCGCCAGCAGCCGGTTGACCACGTAAAAGGGCATCTCCTCGTTCACCCGGGCGGCCAGCTCGATGAAGTCCATGTGGAAGTCGTACTCCCGGGCCTTCCACGCCAGATAGTAGGGGTCCACCGGGATGCAGTGCCCGCCCACCAGCCCCGGGCGGAAGGGCAGGAAGCCGTAGGGCTTGGTGGCTGCGGCGTCGACGATTTCCCAGACGTCCAGCCCCATGCGCTCGCACAGTTGCGCCACCTGGTTCACCAGGGCAATGTTCACATTGCGGAAGACGTTCTCCAATAGCTTCGCCATCTCGGCAGCAGCCGGCGAGGAAACCACCACCACCTGCGGGCCCAGGCGCTCCAGCAGCCGTGCCGCCAGGCGCGCACTGGTCGGATCGCACCCGCCCACCACCACCGGCACGTCCTCCACCCCGTAGCGGGTGTTGCCCGGGTCGATGCGCTCGGGTGCAAAGGCCAGGAAGACGTCCTGGCCTACCACCCGGCCCGCCCCCTCCAGCGCCGGCCGCACCACCTCCTCGGTCGTCCCGGGGTAACTGGTGCTGCGCAACACCACCAACTGTCCCGGCCGGCCCCAGCGCGCCACCTGAGCCGCAGCCTCTGAGATGTGGCGGACGTCGGGCTCTTTTTGCTGAGTGAAGGGCGTGGGAACGCAGATGAAGACGGCGTCACACTCCCCAAGCACGGCCGGGTCGCTGCCAACCGCAAGCCGGCCGGTCTCGATCTGCACCCGCACCGCCTCCGCCGGCACATCCCGCAGATACGACCCGCCCGCGGCCAGCGCCTCGACCTTGGCGGCATCCACATCCAGCCCCCGCACCGCAAACCCCCGCCGCCCATAGGCCAGCGCCAGGGGCAGGCCCACATAGCCCAGCCCGACCACCCCGACGGTGGCCGTCCCGGCGTCGATGCGGGCTTCCAGCGCCTCGGCCAGATGTGTGCCGGTGACCTCAGAACCGCTACCGGTCAGAACCCTCATCGCCGCGACCCCCTAAGTACGCCCCCTCATATGAGGACGAATCCGGGTACGGCCTCTCATACGAGGACGAACCCCGCCATGCGAGTACGCGCCCCCGCCTCCCGACACGCGCCGAGGAGCCGACCCGCTCGACGACCACGCCGTCCATTCGCTCATGACGGAGCAGGTAGGCCGGGTGGCGCTCAGCCGGATCGTGGGAGGGCCGACCGGCGAAGACCGTTACGATATGACGTTCTGCCAGGGTGCCGGCCACTAGGGCCGCCATCCGCACAGCGGCCGCGCTATCTGGAGGGAAGTACTGATTGAAGAGCACGATCCTCGCCATTGACGCCCGGCCTTTACCCCGCGCCGCAGGGCGGAGCCGAGGGACGAAGGCTCGCAGATCTATGAGGGAAAGAATATGCTTGTCGTCACCCACCCACGGATCCTCCGCCCGCCCTCGCCCCTGGACGAAGCCCTTGACGCCCTCCAGGCCCTGGTTGCCAGTCCCAGCCTCCAGGTCTTGACTCCCGGGGAGCGGTACTGGCCGCTGTTCCGGGAGATCGCGCACGAGCCCCGCGCCGCGGGGAACCTTGCGTTCGATGCCCAGATTGCTGCGCTGTGCCGGGAACACGGCGTCCGTGTGCTGCTCACCGAAGACCGGGGCTTCCGCCGCTTCCGCGGTCTCCAAATAGAACACCTGGCCTGAGGAGCCGAAGTATTGACACAAGGGCCCTTGGACCGGGCGGCGTTTCGTGTGTGATATGATAAGGCCTACGGAGGGTCGCGATGGGCGTGCGGACCAAGCTGTGGACCCGCGAGGAGTATGAGCGGCTGGTTGCCGCGGGAGCCTTCCCCCCGGAAGCCCGTGTCCAGCTTCTCCAGGGGGAGATCGTGGAGATGACACCTCAGAGCGCCGCCCATGCGGCCGCCGTCGAGTTGGTGCAGGGCGCCCTGCAGGCGCTTGGAGCGGAGTACCGTGTTCGCGTGCAACTGCCCCTGGCCCTGACACCGGATTCTGAGCCGGAGCCCGACCTGGCCGTCGTCGCAGGACCTCCACGCACCCGTGCCGAGCACCACCCGGCGACGGCCGTCCTGGTCGTGGAAGTTGCCGACACCACGCTGGAGTTCGACCGCACCCGCAAGTACGCGATCTATGCCCGGGCGCGCATCCCGGAGTACTGGATTGTCAACCTCGTGGACCATGTCCTGGAGGTTTATCGAGATCCGCAGGAATCCACTTACCGGACAACGTTGCGCCTCGCCCCGGGCCAGAGCATCGCGCCCCTAGCCGTCCCGACATCGCAGATCCCGGTGAGCGATCTGCTTCCGTAGGGCCCCCTCCACCGTCTCCCCCTGGCTGTAGCACCCGGACATCGAGGATCTTCACTACCGGGTTGAAACCGACCGCAAGGTGGCCTTACGCGGCCTTTGCGTGCCCTTGTGAACGGGACTGAAAGAAAGAGATGCCGGCGCGTCCCCGGGGGGCCGCTAGAAGAGGGAAGGGGCTCGAGGGCAATCCAGGTCCGGACCCGGCGCCAGCCCCGGGACGCCGGGCCCTGCAAACTGTGGGGGGAACTCCCAGGCAGCGGCCCTACAGCCGCACGATTTTCTCCCGTCCCTCGGTAACCGCCGCCGTGGCGTTGCGCACGTCAAAGACCAGCCGCGCCCGCCGCACCACCGCGGCGTAGTCCACGCAGGAGTGGTCGGTCAGGATCAGCACGCAGTCCGCACCCGCCACCAGCCCGTCCGAAAGCGGCTGGCTGGTCAGCCGCACCCCCCGCACCTCCACCTCCGGCACGTAGGGGTCGTGATACACCACGTCGATGTTCCGCTGCCGCAGCAGATCCACCACCCGCACCGCCGGCGAGTAGCGGGCGTCGTCCACATCCCGCTTGAAGGCCACCCCCAGCACCAGCACCCGCTCCCGGCCCGTGCTCCCGTTGTCGTGCAGCGCCGCCAGCAGCCGGTTGACCACATAGAAGGGCATCTCCTCGTTCACCCGGGCGGCCAGCTCGATGAAGTCCATGTGGAAGTCGTACTCCCGGGCCTTCCACGCCAGCT
>JAVKIA010000071.1 GCA_031459715.1 Armatimonadota bacterium
TTCTACGAGCTGAAGCTGCTCGGCTGGGAGGTCGACCAGGCCCGGAATCTGCTCCTGCTGACGATGGTGCTCTCGGAAAACTTCCACATCGGCAACTGCCGTTCGGAACTGCGTTCCGCCTTCGCCCTTTCGCCGCTGCGCAGCCCGGTGCTCCTCTTCGGCACCCTGGGAGCGTTCCTGGTCCATGTGATCAGTATGTACGTCCCGTTCCTGCAGAACATCCTGAAAACCGAGCCGGTCAGCCTGGGGGCCTGGGCAACGGCGATCGGCGTGGCGATCCTGGTGATCCCGGCCGTGGACCTGCACAAATGGTGGTGGAACCGGCGGCATCCGGAGGACCTGCCGCGGTCTTCCTAACTGGTTTCCCGTCCGGGCGTCCTCCAACCCAGCCTCTCCGGGCCGGTCCACGATTCCCTTTTTTCCTCCGTCCGACGTCCCCTCGGGCATGGTCCCTGAAAAGGCTGCCGAGGAAGGGGATGCTGGAACCGACCAGCCTGCAGCGCAAAGCCCGCAGTCGACGGACCGCGAGGCCCGCCGTGGCCGCATGCGCCGCACGGAATCGTCGCAACCCGCAAACGCCTCCGGCGTACTCCTCGCGTTTCCTCAAGCAGCGCCGGGCCCCGCTGCGCCCAGCCTTTGACCGCAACTTGAACGCGCCGGGCCTGATCGTGCAGGCAAAGGCAGGGGAGCGGTCCACCACCTTCCAGCGGCCTGCCGGAACCAGGGTACCGCCTGCCGGCTTGCCGAGACTGCCGCACGCTCCGGAGGCCGGGCATTCGGGGGGAAGGCCCTTCCCTCAGCGACTGGTCTCCGCGGCCCGCTCGAGGATCTGACCCTCCCTTAACAGGCGTCGGCGGAGTTTCGTGTAGTCCACATCCTGCACAGCGAGGTCCTCGTCCAGGGCCCGCACCGCGGCCGCAGCGGCACTCTGGCTGGTGATCATGAACACCGGCTCCATGCGGATGCTGGCGAACGCGACATGGCTGGCCGACAGAGCGAAGGTCACCAGCGGATTGTCGCACTCGCTCCGCCGCGGGACCACGACCCCGTAGATGATCGGGCAGGGCGGTGCACCGCCACGGCCCGCCGTGACTTTCCCCTCGCGGGTAACCACGCCCTCCTTCACAATCCGCCGGGCTTCGCGGACGTAAAGCTGGTGCGGCCAGCCGCCATGGTCGATGGATTCATCCCCTGGGGAGGCCCAAGCCCTGCATCTCGTGGCGGACTCGCTCCGGAACGCGCGGGTCGGTGGCCAGGCAATGCAGCAGGCCGCGATGGTAATCGGCATGCTCCCGGGCGATGCGTTCCCGTAGAGCATGGCTTGCCTCCGGCCAGGACCACCCTCCTGCCCATTTGCGCCGCCTGCACGGCGGCGACTGCGCCACCGCCGGTGCCGCCGTACACGCACAGGTCTGTTTCCACCACACCCTGAGCGTGAGCGGCCGCCGCACGCACGGATCCCCACCACATCCCCACCGGTCTTCTTTTCATGGCTGCCGCTCCTCCAGCCAGGCCAGATTGAAGCGTGCGACCGTCAGTGCCTCGCCCGCATAGCCGGGCCTCGCGCCGCGCCCGTAGAAGCAGAGGATCGTGCCGCGGGGAGTGACCGCCAGGTCGCTGTAGCCGCTGGGTCCCGGTTCGATCACCTTGGAGAGGAGCCACGTCCGGCCCTCATCCGCACTGACTTTCACCGAAAGATTGCGACGGTCGCGGTATTTCAGCGGCCGGCCGTCCGCGCGTGCCAGATTGTGCGGATTGCTGAACAGCAACAACCGCCGGCCGTCGTGGTCGTAGCGGACCAGACCAGCCATGCAGATCGGTTCGAGCAGGGCCGGGTCGAAAAAGGGGCGGCCCCAGCCACTCGCCCCGTCCTGCCCGATCGTGACCAGCCGCCGCTGGGCAGGCGATTCATTGCGGACATTGAGCATCACCCGGCCATCCGCCAGTTCGACGGCCACGCTTTCATTGGGATCGACCCATTCCTCGGTGCAGGGGACGGCGATCTGCCCGGCCTGCCAGGTCCTTCCGCCATCGTCGCTGTAGATCGTCGCCACGACACTGGGGTGATGTGGATTGCTGCCGGTTCCCGTGGAGAGCCACACGGGCACCACCAGACGCCCCCTGCGGAGCTGGATGCCGTGATTGGGGCCCGTAGCGAGCACCATCCAGGGATAGTCTCTCCGGAACGCCTCGAAGGTCGCTGTGATCTCGACGGGCGGGCTCCAGGTCGCCCCCTCGTCGAGGCTCCGCTGGTAGAAGCAGCGCATGTATTCCAGGCAGAACAGCATGTGCACCGTGCCGTCGCGGTCGGCAATCAGCACGGGATTGTTGTAGGTCACATCCTCCTTGCGAACACGGCGCAGCCCCAGGGCCAGCGGATTTTTCGTTTTCGGGCCGGGCACCTCAGCAATGCTTTGCGGGGCAGACCACGTCACGCCGTCGTCGCTCGAGCGGCGCAGGAGGATGCGGATGTCGGCCCAGTCCCCCTCCGGATTGCGGGCCTCGCACCAGGCCAGCACCGTGCCCCGCGCTGTGACCACGATGCCCGGGATGTGATAGCGCTGCCAGGCCGGATCCTCTCCCACGCGAAAGAGATCGTACTTCTCGATGAACGGCTCAGCGGCGGAGGCGGACAGCACCGGTCCGCAGCCCAGCAACCAGAAAAACACCCTGTGCCAGGAACCAGTCATCTTCCTGTGCTCCTATTCGACCGGGGACGGTGGAGACGGCGGAGGCGACCGAGGGGCCATCGCGCGAGCCGGAACCGCCGGCGCAGCGACCCAGGGGAATCGGCCCTCTTGCCGGCGTGATCCGCCCGGCGCCGAGACCCCGGCTGCCGCAGGAGGCTCTGCAGGCGCCGAAAACCCGGTCCGTGAGTATATCATCCGGTTTACGATAAAAAAGTAGATCGCAGGATAATTTTTTCAGGACGGTGGGAAACTTGATTGACGGGAGGGAGCAGAGAGCGTACACTCAAACGCAGGTTGGGCAAACCCGCTTCTCGTAGCCTGTTTGCCGCCGCAAGCAGGCCATCTCTGAGGGCGTGAATACGGGTTCTCGGGTTCGGAGGATTTCGTATGATCCACCGCATTGCTCCACACCGCCAGGGATTCACGCTTGTCGAGCTCCTGGTCGTGATTGCCATCATCGGGGTGCTGGTGGCGCTCCTGCTACCCGCGGTGCAATCAGCCCGCGAGGCGGCCCGGCGGATGTCCTGTGCCAATAACCTCAAGCAGCTCAGCCTGGGCCTGCTCAACTACGACAACAGCCACGGCACGTTGCCCCCGGCGGGGATCGATTCCAACCAGATGTCGTGGGTCGTGCTG
>JAVKIA010000072.1 GCA_031459715.1 Armatimonadota bacterium
CGACCAGCCCAATGTCATCTTCGCCGCCTACCGGCCGTTTGAGGTCTACTTCCCCACCGGGCTGGTGGCCGTGGACCGCTACGCCGGACTGCGCAGCCCGATTACCCTGGAGCCGGGGATGGTCTACAGCGTGATCAGCCGGGTCCCGTCGCCCACCCCGGCGCTGCTGGCCCGCGAGCACGGCGAGATTCCGCCCTCGGTGCGGGAGCGGTACCTGCAGTTGCCCCGCCTGCCCGACCGCGTGCGGCGGTTGGCCGCCGACCTCACGGCGGGAGGCGGCAGCCCCTACGGCAAGGCCGTAGCCGTCGCCGACTACCTGCGCCGGTGCTGCACGTACACGCTGCAGGCGCCTCCGTTACCTCCGGGTGCGGATGCCGTCGACCACTTCCTGTTCGTGACGCGCCAGGGATCCTGTGAAGCGTTCAGCAGCGCCCTGGCCGTCCTGCTGCGCGCCGCCGGGGTACCGGCCCGGCTGGTGACCGGCTACACGACCGGGACGTATAATCGGCTCACCGGCTACTACGAGGTCCGTAATTCCGACGCCCACGCCTGGGTGGAGGTGTTCCAGCCCGGCGTGGGGTGGGTGGCGGTGGACCCGACGCCGGGGTTTGCGGTGCCGTCCGCGCTGGATGACCCACCCGGCCAGTGGCTGCTGGCGGACGGGATCCGATGGGCGTGGAGGGAGATGGCCGGGATCGGCGCTGCCGTCCCGCGAGACATTCCCCCGCAGGCCGGCGTCCTCGCTGTCCTGGGGGCGGGGGCCGCTGCGGCCGTGGCCGCGGCCCGGACACGGCGCGGGCCCGGCCGACCCGCAGACCCGGTGGAGACCGTCTACGTTCGCATGGAGCACCTGCTGAGCCGCCGGGGATACCGCCGACTGGGACATCTGACTCCCCGGGAGTTTGTGGCGGCGCTGCCTGAGTCCGTCCGGCCTCCCACGGATCTGGTCACGCGGGTGTTTGAGGCATCCCGATACGGAGGTCGGCAGGCCACTTCCGGCGACGTCGACGCCTGCCGGCGGGCGCTGGCCACCCTGCGCAGGGCGGTGCGACGCCTCCCGCGGCCGATGGAGCCACCGGGTCGCGCCGCCACCGTGCCGCGTTCTCGCCTATCCGCGATCCCGCGCTCCCGCGGTGACACGCGTCCGGGCGGTGTCCGCCCATGAACTCTCCCGCCATCCTCGCCCTTGTCTTCGCCCTGGGCACCATCCTGGGCAGTTTTCTCAACGTGGTGATCTACCGGCTGCCCCGCAAGCAGTCTCTGGTCCGCCCGGGCTCGCACTGCCCGCGCTGCGGGGCGCCGGTGCGGCCGGCCGACAACATCCCCCTGCTCAGCTTCGTCCTGTTGCGTGGCCGGTGCCGGGCCTGCCGGGCCCCCATCGGCTGGCGGTACCCCCTGGTGGAAGCTACGGCTGGCGTGTTGCTGGTCCTGATCTGGTCCACCTACGCGGCCGCGGGCGCCTGGCTGGCTCTGGTATCGGGAGCCGTCCTGGCCCTCAGCCTGGTGGCGGTGTTTTTCATCGACTTAGACCACCAGATCGTCCCCAACGCCATCACCTATCCCGGTCTGGCCGCGGGCCTGGCGCTGTCCGCCCTCCAGGGCAGGATTGTCCCCGCTGTGGTTGCCGCCGCCGGAGCCGGCGCTTTCTTTCTGCTCATTGCCCTGGTCAGCCGTGGAGGCATGGGAGGCGGAGACATCAAACTGGCCGCCATGATGGGGGCGTTTCTGGGCTGGCCGGCCATCGCCGTAGGGCTACTGGTGGGTTTTCTAGTGGGGGCGGCGGCCGGGCTGGTGCTGATGGCCGCCCGGAAGCGGTCGCGCAAAGACCCCATTCCCTTCGGGCCGGCGCTGGCGGTGGGCGGAGTGGTGGCCCTGCTGGCAGGAGATGTGCTCCTGCGGTGGTGGCTGAGCCTGTGAGACGGCGCCCGGTGGCACAGTGAGGGAAGTTTTCGGGCACCTGCATGAAAGAACGGTCCCACGGGGGGGCGGGCGTGATGTCTGCGGCCCCGCGGTGTCGGGTAGAACTATAAGAGACCCATGAGGGCCAGAGTGCGGGGAGCGCGTGGCCAGGCCGGCTTCTCGCTGATCGAGCTGGTGGTGGTGGTCGGCCTGGTCTCCCTGGTCCTGGGGATGCTGGCGCTGGGCGTCCGCCGGGCCAGCGACGCCTTTCAACTGCGCCGGGCGGCTTCCCTGGTCACCGCCGAGCTGCGGCGGGCGCACGCGGCGGCGGTCAGCGCCGGGGCGGTCTACACCGTGGAGCTGGTGGTCGGGAGCCCCGGCGGCCTGAGGGTTTACCGGCGGATCGTGGAACCCGACGGGTCCGAGCAGTGGTTGCTGGAGCGGACGGTGGGGTCCGGGGAGTGGCCCTCGTCGGTGACCGTAGACGGGACGGACAGCACGGTGGCCGCCTGCACAACCCCCGGGGACCCGTCCAACAAATGTGTGACGTTTCAGCCGCTGGGCTTTGCGGTATCTGGTGGAGACGTGCGGCTGGTGAGTCGGTCGGGCGTTGGGGTCGGCGTCCAGGTGACCGCGGCCACCGGGCGGGTGAGCGTGGTGCCATGAGCGACCAGCGCGGGTTCACCCTGCTGGAGGTCCTGGTGTCGCTGGCCATCTTCGCCGTGGTGGTCATCGGCGCCCTGGGGGTGCTGGGGGCGACCAGCTCCGGCGGATTCCTGGAGGGGTTTCCCACCGGGTTCTCCACCACCCGGGCGGCCAAGGACGCCACGGCGGCTGCGGTGTACCTGCAGGCATTCCACGAGTACGTCGCCGCGCAGAACGCTGCGGCCCTGAGCCCCGGTGCGTATTGCGACGGGCCGGACTGCACGGGGGCGTCCATCTCGTCCTCCGGGCTGACCGGCTATCCCACCCCGCCCGGTCAGCCCTACCAGCTGGACTGGAGGCGACTGGACGTGACCATCGAGCGGTGGTGCTGGGACGACTCGGTG
>JAVKIA010000073.1 GCA_031459715.1 Armatimonadota bacterium
CGAGGAGGCATACGGCCGCGGCTTTGAGGACATCTACTACCGCGTCCCCGACATCACCAGGCTGCGGCAGGCGGTGGGGTACGAGCCGAGCATGTCATTGGATCAGATCCTGGTCCGCGTGATCGAGGACGTGCGTCAGCGGCTCACCACCGCCGCGCACGTCTGAGCCGGCGTCACTGCGCCTTCCTGAAAGAGACCTGAGGACCGTGGCATCGTCACTGGTCCCTGCGATTGCGGCCTTTGCGCTGACTTTCCTGCTCACCCTGGGGATCCGGGCGCTCGCGCCCCGGCTCGGGCTGGTCGACCGCCCGCGGGAAGACCGCTGGCACCGCCGACCGGTTCCACGGTTGGGCGGGGTGGCGATCTACCTGGGGTTCACGGTGCCACTGCTGCTCTTCGCCAGACCGGGCCTGGGCGCGGCCCCGGCGGCCCTGCTCGTCGGTGGAGCGTTTGTCTTCCTGGTAGGCCTCCTGGACGACCTGCGGCCGCTGGAGAACCGGCCGAAACTCACGCTGCTGATCCTCTGCGCCTTCCTTCCTGTGCTCCTGGGCGTGCGGTTCGAATTGCTGCCGCCCCTGCTGGGCGTACCGCTGGCGGCTTTCTGGATCCTGGGGGCAACCAACGCGTTCAACTGGCTGGACAACATGGACGGGGTGGCGGCCGGCGTGGCGGTGATTGCGGCGGTGGGGCTGACGGTCCTGTCGTTCGACGGCGCCGGTCACGTGGCGCTGCCGGCCCTACTGCTGGCCGCGGCGGCGCTGGGGTTCTTGCTGCACAACTTCCCGCCCGCGCGCATCTTCATGGGCGATGGCGGCAGCGGCTTCCTCGGCTTCACCCTGGCCACCCTGGCCGTTCTGGGCTCTCACCGGGACGTGGGCAGCGTCCTCCTCACCGTCCTCGTGCCCGGCTTGATTCTGGCCGTGCCCATCTTCGACAGTGCCACGGTCACCGTGCTGCGCCTGCTGCATCGCCGGCCCCTCTTCCAGGGCGGCCGCGACCACCCCGCCCACCGGTTGGTCACCCTGGGTCTGCCCGAGCGAAAGGCCGTCGTGCTGCTGTACGTCCTCAGCGCGGCGGCAGGGGCTGCGGGGCTGGCGGTAACGGGCCTCAACATCCTGACGGGGCTGATCCTGAGCGTACTGCTGGCGCTGGGGTTTGCGGCGCTGGGGCTGGTGCTGGCGGAGGTGCGTGTGTACGAGCGAGGAGCGACCGGAGGCGACGGGGACGGGCGAGGCGCACGCATTCCGTTGGACGGGCACACCGCCCTCCCGGCGCCGTTCCTCCAGAAGAAGTGGATCGCGGTCATGCTGACCGACCTGGTGCTGGTCCCGACGGCCTTCGTCGCCGCTCACCTGTTGCGCTTTGAGGGGACCCTGCCGCCTACGGTGGCAGCGGGGGTGGCGCACGCGCTGCCGCTTGTGGTGGCGGTGAAGCTGGCGGCACTGGCGCTCACGGGGGTCTACCGCGGCGCCTGGCGCTACGCCGGAGCCCTGGACCTCCTGAGGCTGGCCCAGGGCGCGACGCTCGGTTCGGCAGCCGCGGTGGCGGCCCTGTGGGTCTGGACGGGGCTTGGGGGCCTCTCCCGCGCCGCGCTGATCCTGGACTGGCTGCTTACGGTGCTCCTGCTGGGCGCCAGTCGATTCTCCCTGCGCATCATCCGCGAGTACCTGGTCGCACAGACGGTGCGCGGTCGGCCCGTGCTCATCTTCGGGGCGGGGAGCGGGGGAGTGCTGCTGCTCCAGGAGCTGCGGCAGAACCCGTCGCTGGGGTACCGGCCGGTGGGCTTCATCGACGATGACCCGGGCAAGCGCG
The DNA here is from genome assembly GCA_031459715.1 of Armatimonadota bacterium. Classification (NCBI taxonomy): domain Bacteria; kingdom Bacillati; phylum Candidatus Sysuimicrobiota; class Candidatus Sysuimicrobiia; order Candidatus Sysuimicrobiales; family Candidatus Humicultoraceae; genus Candidatus Humicultor; species Candidatus Humicultor tengchongensis. The sequence continues at coordinate 1,813 of JAVKIA010000073.1, forward strand.
GCGCCGTGGTGCAGGGGGTGCGCGTGCTGGGGAGCCGGCGGGACCTGGGCGAGCTGGTCCGCCGCTACGGGGTGGAGGAAGTGCTGGTGGCGGTGCCGTCCGCTCCCCCTGAGGTGGTGGAGGAGGTCGTTGGCGCGTGTCGGGAGGCGGGGGCGCGCGCCCGCGTGGCGGGGTTCGTGCTCGTATGAGGGGCGTGTTGGGAGGTCGGGGCCATGAGGCCTTTGATCGGCACCAGTTCTGAGGTCACCGGCGCGCGTCTGGCCGAGGCGCTGGCGGCCCGCATCGACGCCGGGACGGCCACGGTGGGCGTGGTGGGCCTGGGCTACGTCGGCCTGCCTCTGGCGCTGGCCTATGCCAGGCGGGGATTCCCGGTACGGGGGTTGGACGTGGATCCCGCCAAGGTGGAGGCGCTGGCCGCCGGCGGATCGTACCTGCGGGAGGTGCCGGAGGAGGCGGTGCGGGCGGAGGTGGCAGCCGGCCGGCTTGCGGTTGGGACCGACCCGGCCGTGCTTGGGGAGTGCGACGCTATCTTCATCTGCGTGCCCACGCCCTTCACCCAGCAGAAGGAACCAGACGTCCGCCACATCTCAGAGGCCGCGGCCCAGGTGGCGCGCTGCGGCCGTCCGGGGCAATTGGTGGTCCTGCGCAGCACCAGCTACCCGGGGACGACCGATGAGGTGGTGCGGCCGGCGCTGGAGGGGGCGGGCCGGGTGGTTGGCCGCGACGTCTTCCTGGCCTTTGCCCCCGAGCGGATCGACCCGGGCAACGCCCGCTACCCGATCGAGCGGGTGCCGGTCGTGGTGGGCGGGTGCGACCCGACCAGCGCGCGCCTGGCAGCGCGGCTGCTGGAGCGCCTGGGCCCCCAGGTGGGAGTGGTCTCCACGCCGGCTGCGGCCGAGATGGCGAAGCTACTGGAGAACGTCTTCCGCAACGTGAACATCGCCCTGGTGAACCAGGTGGCGCAACTGTGCGAGCGCATGGGGCTGGACGTCTGGGAGATCATCGATGCCGCGGCCACCAAGCCCTACGGCTTCCTGCCGTTCCGTCCGGGGCTGGTGGGCGGGCACTGCATCCCGGTGGACCCCTACTACCTGGCATGGAAGGCCCGGGAGTACGACTTCCACATGGACTTCATT
>JAVKIA010000074.1 GCA_031459715.1 Armatimonadota bacterium
CGACCCAGCCCCTGTGCTGTGCGAGGAGGCAGGATGCCCAAGAAGACCGTGCGCGATGTGGACGTGGCCGGTCGGCGCGTGCTTGTCCGCGTGGACTTCAACGTCCCGCTGGAGGAGGGGCGCATTACCGACGACCGACGCATCCGCGAGGCCCTGCCCACCATCACCCACCTGGCGGAGCGCGGCGCGCGGGTCATCCTCTGCTCCCACCTGGGACGGCCGAAGGGGCGGGTGGTGGACGGCCTGCGGCTCGCCCCGGTGGCGGTGCGGCTGGGCGAGCTGCTGGGCCGCCCGGTGCGTCAGGTCAGGGAGGTGGTTGGGCCGGAGGTGGCCACTGCCGTAGCCACCATGCGCCCGGGAGAGATCCTGCTGTTGGAGAACCTTCGCTTCCACCCCGGGGAGGAGGCCAACGACCCCGACTTCGCCCGGCAACTGGCGGCGCTGGCCGACCTCTACGTCAACGACGCCTTCGGCACCGCCCATCGGGCGCACGCCTCCACCGTGGGGGTGGCGCAGCACCTCCCGGCGGTGGCGGGGCTCCTCATGGAGAAAGAACTGCACCACCTGGGCGCCATCCTGGACCACCCCGCGCGCCCCTTCGTGGCTCTCCTCGGTGGGAAGAAGGTAGGAGACAAGATCCCGGTCATCCGCCACCTCCTGGGCAAGGCCGACGCCCTCCTGCTGGGCGGGGCCATGAGCTACACCTTCCTGCGGGCGCGGGGCCTGCAGGTGGGCAGGTCGCTGGTGGAGGCGGAGCTGGTGGAGCTGGCCGGTGAGCTGATGGCGCAGGCGGCCCGACGGGAGGTGACCTTGGCCCTGCCGGTAGATGTGGTCGTCGCCCCCTCACCCGAAGGGGGGCCCACCCGGGTGGTGCCCGCGGAAGCCATTCCCCCGGAGTGGATGGGCGTGGACATCGGCCCGCGCACCCGGGAGCAGTTCGCCCACCTCATCGGGGGTGCCGGGACCATCTTCTGGAACGGCCCCATGGGGATCTTCGAGGTGGAGGACTTCGCCCAGGGGACGTGGGCGGTGGCCCGGGCCCTGGCCGAATCCTCCGCGGTTACGGTGGTGGGCGGTGGGGACACAGCCGCGGCTGTGGAGGCGGCCGGCGTCGCCGACCGCATCACCCATATCTCCACCGGCGGGGGCGCCTCCCTGGAGTTCATGGAGGGGAAGGTCCTGCCCGGGGTCGCCGTGCTGGAGGACTGCTAGTGGCGCGCGTTCCGCTGGCTGCCGGTAACTGGAAGATGCACAAGACGGCGCGCGAGGGTGTCGAGACCGTCGCGGCGCTAAAGCCTCTGGTGGCCGACCTCCGGGAGGTGGACATCGTCGTCTGCCCGCCCTTCACCGCGCTGGCCGACGTGGGTCGGGCCCTGGCCGGCAGCAACATCGAGCTGGGAGCCCAGGACATGCACTGGGAGGCGCAGGGTCCCTACACCGGGGAGGTCTCCGGGCCGATGCTCTGGGACCTGGGGTGCACCTACGTCATCGTGGGCCACTCGGAGCGGCGCCGCCACTTCGGGGAGACCGACGAGGAGGCAGGCCGCAAGGTCTCCGCCGCCTTCGCCCACGAGCTGCTCCCCATTCTCTGCGTGGGCGAGACCCTGGAGGAGCGCGACGCCGGGCGCACAGAGGAGGTGGTGGCGCGGCAGGTGCGCCTGGGCACCGCCGGGGTGGACCCGGCCGGAGGTGACCGCCTGGTGGTAGCCTACGAGCCCGTCTGGGCCATCGGCACCGGGCGAGCCGCTACCGGCGAAGAGGCCAACCGGGTGAGTGCCCTGATCCGGACCTGGCTGGCGGAGCGCTTCGGTGAGGCGGCGCAGCAGACGCGCATCCTGTACGGGGGCAGCGTCACCCCGGAGAACATCACCGAGTTCATCGCCCAGCCGGAGATCGACGGGGCCCTGGTGGGAGGCGCCAGCCTGGACCCGCAGGCCTTTGCTGCCATCGTCCGGGCGGTGGCGGGCAGGGGGCGTGGCGGGGTGCCGGGAGGCGTAGTAGACTAGGCGGTGCGAACTGGGGGAGGGTCCTGTGTTTGAGACCATGCTGATCGTGCACCTGGTCCTGGCGATGGCGGTCATCGGGATCGTCGTTCTGCAGGGGCCAAAGGGGGAAGGCCTGGGGGCCATCGGTGGCAGCGCCCGCCTCTTTCACGGTCCGCGGCCGCGGGAGACGCTGATGCTGCGCCTCACCACCGCGGTCTCTATTCTGTTCATCTTCAGCGCCACCTACCTGGTCCTCAGCCGCTGAGCTCGGAGGCGAGCAGTTGCCAGGGGCGTCCGGGTGCCCGGGCGCCTGCCGGGACGTTTGCCCGATCGCCGCCGGGCGGGCCACAGGTATTTGCCCCCCGTTGGGGAGGCGGGCTATAATCGCAGATGCCCTCATCCCGTGCCGGGATGGCGGAACTTGGCAGACGCGCACGCTTGAGGGGCGTGTGGGGTCACCCATGGGGGTTCAAATCCCCCTCCCGGCACCAGCGAACGCCTGTTCGTATTTCGTTTCTCCTACAATTCGAGCTCGCCCGGGTAACATTATAACAGTCTAGCAGGGAACCCCTGATTTGTGGTTGTACCTTGAGAAAACGAGTTTCGCCAGGACGCTTCCCCTGGCATAACTGCCGAGCGTGACGAACCTCCGCCTCGGCGCCGCGAAGTACAGCAAGCTGCGCTGGGATGTTGTCCTGCTCGACGCGCACCTCCCAAATCTGCCTGGAAGGCGCGCGACACTCCGCGACTGGTCCGCTGCTTTCTGGCCTTAGTGCGATTTCGCCATTGACTGCCTCAAGATCGTGCGGTCCCGATCCACCTTATCCGGGATGGGCGGCAAGGCGGCGTTGAAAGCCCGCGGCCTGTCAGCGCCGGCGCTAAACTCCCCATAACGCCGAGGTAA
>JAVKIA010000075.1 GCA_031459715.1 Armatimonadota bacterium
CTCGATGTGCTTGGTGAGGTTGCCCAGCCCGGCCTCCACCGCGCTCAGGTCCTCGCGCTGCAGACCGGGATCCAGGGGTCGCCCGGCCACTACCCGGTAGCGGCCGGAGTGGGCCTTAAGCGCCCGCACCGTGCAGACGATCACGGCGGCATCCGGGCGCAGGCCACCCGCCCGGCATTTGATATCACACAGCTTCTCGAAGCCGAGGTCGCTGCCAAAGCCGCTCTCCGTCACCACGTAGTCCGCCAGTTTGAGCCCAATCTGGTCGGCCACCAGGGAGGAGTTGCCGTGGGCGATGTTGCCGAACGGGCCGGTATGCACGAACACCGGCGTGTGCTCCAGGGTCTGGAGCAGGTTGGGCCGCAGCGCCTCCCGCAGCAGCACCGTCATCGCCCCGGCGGCGCCCAGGTCCTGCGCCGTGACCGGCCGCCGGTCCTGCGTTTGCGCCACGATGATCCGTCCCAGGCGGGCGCGCAGGTCGAGCAGGTCGCTAGCCAGGCCGAGCACCGCCATCACCTCGGAGGCCACGGCGATGTCGAAGCGGGCCTCGCGCGGCACCCCGTTCTCCCGCCCGCCCAGGCCGATCACGATCTGCCGCAGCGCCCGGTCGGAGATGTCCACCACTCGTGGCCAGGTGATGGTATGCGGGTCGATGCCCAGGCGGTTGCCGTGCATCAGGTGGTTGTCGACGAGGGCGGCCAGGAGGTTGTGGGCGGCGGCCACGGCATGGGTGTCACCCGTGAGGTGGAGGTTGAAGTCCTCCATCGGCACCACCTGGGAGTAGCCTCCGCCGGCGGCCCCTCCTTTAATCCCGAACGTGGGCCCGAGGCTGGGCTGGCGGATGGTGGCGATGGCGGTGTGGCCAATGCGACACAGTGCCTGGGCCAAACCGATGGTGGTGAGCGTCTTCCCCTCACCAAGGGGGGTAGGGGTCATGCCAGTGACGGCAATGTATTTGCCGTTGGGCCGTTCTCTGAGCCGGGACAACACGTCCAGGGAGACCTTCGCCTTGTAGCGTCCGTAGGGCTCCACCTCTTCGTCCAGGAGCCCTAGGCCACGGGCGATGTCAGTAATGGGCCATAGCTCCGCTTCCTGCGCGATCTCCAGGTCGCTCTTCACTGGACGCCTCCGGCAAACTCAGTGTCGTGCTCTGTGGGCTCGTCGCTCACGGGCGGCCTCGCCCGATGGAGGGCACGCTGCACGGCGCTAGCCCGCGGCTCCGGCCTGCCATTTGACACCGTGTAGACGGCCGTTATGGTCCGTCATCTCAACGGTAGACTCAAACCGGCCCCCCAGCCGGGTGGGGGCAACTAGGTGCCGCTTTCCCAGGAGGCCAGATACGCCTCCTGCTCCGGCGTCAGCTCGTCAATCCGCACCCCAAGGCTGGCTAGCTTCAGCCGCGCCACCTCCCGGTCCAACTCCGCCGGCACCGGGTACACCCCCACCGCCAGCTGGCCCCGGGCCTTGACCAGGTACTCCACCGAGAGGGCCTGGTTGGCAAACGACATGTCCATCACGCTCGCCGGGTGCCCCTCCCCCGCCGCCAGGTTCACCAACCGCCCCTCCGCCAGCACGTACACCGTCCGCCCATCCCCCAGCCGGTACGCCTCCACCAGCGGCCGCACCACCCGCCGCTCCACCGCCAGCTCGCCCAGCGCCGTGAGGTTGATCTCGTCGTTGAAGTGCCCGGCGTTGGCAATCACCGCCCCATCCTTCATCACCGCAAGGTGCGCCCGGTCGATCACGTTCACATCCCCCGTCACGGTGATGAACACATCGCCCACCGCCGCCGCCTCCACCATGGGCAGCACCCGGTAGCCGTCCATCACCGCCTCCAACGCCCGCACCGGCTCCACCTCCGTGACGATCACCTGCGCCCCCATCCCCCGCGCCCGGCTGGCCACCCCCCGCCCGCACCAGCCATAGCCGGCCACCACCACCGTCTTGCCCGCCCACAGCAGGTTGGTGGCCCGCGTAATCCCGTCGATCGTCGACTGGCCGGTGCCGTAGCGGTTGTCGAACAGGTGCTTGGTCTGCGCCTCGTTGACGGCGATGATCGGGTAGCGCAGCGCCCCCGCCCGCGCCATGCTGCGCAGGCGGTGCACGCCGGTGGTGGTCTCCTCCGTGCCCCCCCACACCGCCTCCAGCCACGCCGGCTGCTCCTTGTGCAAGGTGGCCACCAGGTCACAGCCGTCGTCCAACGTCAGCTGGGGGCGGGTGGCGAGCACGGCGTGAATGTGGCGGTAGTAGGTGGCGTGGTCCTCGCCCTTGATGGCAAAGGTGGGGATGCCGTACCGCTGCACCAGGGCGGCGGCCACGTCGTCCTGGGTCGACAGGGGGTTGGAGGCGCACAGGGCCACCTGGGCCCCCCCAGCCTGCAGGGTGAGCAGCAGGTTGGCGGTCTCGGTGGTGACGTGCAGGCAGGCGCCCAGGCGCAGGCCGCGCAGGGGCTGCTCGCGGGCAAACCGCTCCCGGATCTGGCGCAGCACGGGCATCTCCCGCGCCGCCCACTCGATGCGCTGCACCCCGGCCGCCGCCAGGCTCGCGTCGCGAATGTCGCTCGGCACCGTGTTCGATGTCGTCATGGATGCTCCTTAGAAGATGGTTCTGGTGACCGTGATAGGCTGCGGACAGATGGGTGCACCCGGGCCGGCTGGTCGGCCGGCGGTCGGGTCAGTCCCGCACCACGTCGTCAAAGTAGGTCAGTCGCGTGAACTCCCAATAGCGCCGCTCGACCTCGGCCCGGGTGAGGCGGCGCAGCCGGTCCAGGCTGAACTCCTCCACGGTGAAACTGGCCACCGCGCTGCCGTGAATCACCGCCCGCTTGAGCACATCGGGGGTGATGTCGCCGTCGTG